>NZ_LAJY01000709.1 GCF_000963705.1 Elstera litoralis
GCGCCAACTCCTGTTCCAGAGTTGTCGGAAGGCTGAAGCTGATACCGCGCGTGAGTTGGTTGCGAATGGCGTAGTCGACATCGGCATCGCGGTAGCCCAGCACGATCGGCATTAAGCTGCTAATCATGTCGACATACTCATTGCCGTCCACATCCCAAACCCGCCCATCCTGGCCGTGGGTAAGGAACAGCGGGGCCGCCCCATTCGGTAATTGAAGATAGGATTTGCTGAAGGTTTGGCTGCCAACCGGCACCACATCGAGGGCGCTTTTCAACAGCGCGTCCGAGGTTGCGTAGCCATAAGAGAGAACGGGATCGAGGGCGATGGACTCGGCATAGCCTTCGTTGCGCTGCTGTCGCTGGCCAACGGCGCGCAAGCCGGGTTGTTGATCGAGCAGTTCCAGAACCGCGCCGTGGGTCGGGATCGCATCGCACCCAAGTTCGGCAACAACGCCGCGCAAGAAGGCGAGATCTTCAGGGGTGTCGACCGTCCAACGTTCGCGGGTTTGCCCCGGAATGGGATTGATAAGCGTTTCGACTTTAAAGCGGGCGCGGTTGGCACGGATGAACGGGGTGACATGCTCGCGCTCGGACGGGCGGGCGGCCTCGCGATGGGCGATCAGCAAAGCCTCGCGCGTGAAGGCCTCGCAGTCGAGCCCATCGGGCCATGTGGCCGGATCAACGTTCGAGCATAATCGGCGCTGGTGGCTTTCAAAAGACGGAGCACCATGCCCGCGACCGCCGGATCGAGCAGGGGGCAGTCCGCCGTGAGGCGCATAATAATATCAGCCCCATCGGCCGTAGCCGCATCGGAAAAGCGGCTTAGAACATCCTTTTCCGAGCCGCGATGAACGGTAACACCCGCCTGTGCCGCCCAGGCGACGATGGCATCGTCGGCCGTTTCATTTGAGGTTGCAATGGCGACGCGATCAACGCCGGGAATCGCTTGTGCAGCCCGGACGACCCAGGCAAGGATCGGGCGATCCCCCAATATTTCCAAGACCTTACCAGGAAGGCGGGTGGATTGCAGTCGCGCTTGAATGAGCGCCAGAGTACCGCTTGAGGAACCAGTCATATCGTCCTTCCTGAGCAAAGATAGACCTTTATGATATAGCGCACTTGTTGCGAAATCGGAAATATCCGTGTAATTTTCTCACCAGCCGAAAAGGCATTAGAGCTATGCCTTTTACGATC
>NZ_LAJY01000071.1 GCF_000963705.1 Elstera litoralis
GCTTACGCCGCGCCCAGGCCGCCCGGCTGCAAGGTGAGGGCATGGGCGCGCTCGACGCCGCCCTCGCCTGCGGTTTCCGCTCGGCGGCGGCGTTGCGGGAACGCGTTATTTCACCGCCGGATTGAGGCTATAGGCAGCGCTCGCCTCGCCCTCGGCCAGAATATGCCCGCGTAAGGCCGGTTCCAGATCAGCCCAACTGAAGCGTTCGGGCAGCGACAGGCTCGGCACATCGAGCGCATATGCGCGGACGCGGTAGACGTGACGGCGCAAATCGTTCAGCGGCGGGCAAGGCCCGGCATAGCCACCCCAATCGCCCGCCATCTCCGGGTTTCCGGCCATGAACCCGGCATAACCGCTCTGGCCGCGCCGCCCATAAGCGGTGCGCGCGAGCGGCAGATTGCCCTTCACCACGCCGCGCGCCTCGACGCCCTCGGCCAGCGCCGTAACCGACGCCGGTACATCGGCCAGCAACCAATGGGGAAAAATCTGCCGGGGCGACTCGGCGGCAATCGTCACACCCGGCTTATTGTACCGGGAGAGATCTTGCGGCACGTCCGGGTCGAGCATCACCAGCACATAGGATTGCGTGCCGCGTGGCCCCGATTGCCAGGAAACCGCCGGGCTCACGTTTTGGCCCGAAACCGCTCGGCGTGCAAAAGGCCTGCGCGGCGGGAAAACGGCCATCAGGACCGACCCCGCCCAGGGTAACACGCAGGGGGTCGGCCGCCAGCGCCGGAAGAACGGCGATACTGGCCAGGAGGATCAGCGTTAGTTTGGTCATGGATCGGGTTCCTATCGTGGGTAAGGCCCTTACCCTGCCCCGTTCCCCCCTAGGCCCGCGCGCGGCAACCGATCAAATGCGCCGCCGATCCGATCAAACTTCCGAAAAACCGCAGCGCGCCAGCCCGTCTTGCATATGCGGCGGCACCGGGGCTACGACGGAAATCGGCTTCTCGCCCAGCGGCAGGGCAATCGCCCGTGCTAGAAGTTGCAGGCGCTCGCCCGGCGCGGGGGGCGGCCCATAGACCGGATCGCCGACCAGCGGCAGACCGAGATGCGCGGCATGAACCCGGATCTGATGGGTTCGCCCCGTGAGCGGTTGGAACTCAAGCCAGGCGAAACCCTCGCCCGTCCCCAAGCAGCGCCAGCGCGTTTGCGCCTGCTGGCCGGTTGGATCGACCACCATGCGCCAGCCCGCCGCCGCGCTGGAGATTTTCAGCAAGGGCGCGTCGATCACCCCCTCACTGGCAGCCGGGGTGCCCCGGACCAGCGCCCAATAGGTTTTTTGCACTTGATGGGCCGAAAACACCCGCGCCACCTGCCGGGCCGTGCGAAGACTGCGCGCCAACACGAGGCAGCCCGCCGTGTCGCGGTCGAGCCGATGGGCGAGGCGCGGCAATTCCTTGAAGCCGAAGCTAAGATCGGCCAGATAGGTTTCAACGCTCTCGGGCGTTTGCGGGCCAGGGTGACAGGCGAGCCCCGCCGGTTTGTCGAGCACGATCACGCGCCCATCGCGGAACAGAACCCGCGCCGCAAGATCGAAACTCACGCGGGGCCGCCGCGCCGAACCGATTTCACCACGCCTTGCGGGCGCTTATTCACCGTCAGGAAGAGGCGGCCGACATATTCGCCGAGAATGCCGAGCATCAACAGTTGCAACCCCCCGAGGTGAGCACGATCGCCGCCAAGGAGGCCCAACCGGCGGGCGGATCGCCGAATAGCCCTTCGAACAACACCAGCAGCAACCCGAGAATGCCGAGCCCCGCCGTTACCGCGCCGGCCAGCGTCGCAAACCGCAGCGGCAGGACCGAAAAATTCAGCGCCATCGCCAACCAGAGATTTACCAGACGGCGCAGCGTGTAATTGCTCTGGCCTTCGGCGCGGGCGAGGTGCTTCACCTGAAGCGTGCCGATTTTCTGCGTCACTTGCAGAATTAGCCCATCGACATAGACGAACGGCCCCTCGTAAGCGGTAATCGTTTGCGCGACGAAGGCCGATAGGCAGCGGAAGGAGCAGAGATAGAGGCCCTTGGGCTTGTCCAGCAGCCGGTCGGCGACCCAACCGTTAAAGCGGCTGCCCAGATTGCGCCAATTTTCATGCTGCTTATCGTCGTAATAAGTATAGACGACCTCATGCCCGCCCAGGCGGCAGGCGTCGTAAAGCCGCACCACCTCTTCCGGCGGGTTTTGCAGATCATCGTCCATCGTAATAATGTAGGCGCCGCGCGCGTGGCGAAAGCCGCTCATCACCGCATTATGTTCGCCATAATTGCGGCTATGCTCGACCACGGTTAGCGGCACGGTGGCGGTTTCGGCGAGCCGATGGCAGACGGCGAGGCTATCATCGGGGCTGCCGTCGTACACCAGCACGATTTCGAGCCCGCCCTCGACGGTCAGCGCCGACAGGGCCTCGACCAGCCGCCCGACCGTGGCCGCGCCATTGTAAACGGGAACGACAATGCTCAACCCCGGTGATCCCTCACGCATCCTTCACCGCCTCAATCAAAATCGATCCGCCGAAGGGCAGATGCCCGCCCGACCGCAGCCACGCCGTTTCCCAACCCGTCAGCAGAGAAAACCCAGCATCGACCAAGGGCGGCAGCGCCGATACGTCGCTGCCCTGGCTCGGCCACAGCTTGCGCCGCAGGACCATTAGCGGAAACAGCAGGCTGTTCCAATAGCTGCTGCGGACGGGGCGAAACCCCGCTGCCGTCAACCGCTGGCGCAGGCGGGGTTCGGTGTAGCGGCGGCTATTATGCACCGCCCGATCATGCTCGGACAAAAGCCAATCATAGGCCGGAAGCGACAGGATCAGCCGCCCGCCCGGTTTTAGCGCCGCGTGGAATTCGGCCAAGGCCCGCGCCTCCTCCACCCCCGCATGACAGAGCACGTCGGAGGAGGTGATGAGATCGAAACTCCCCGGTGCGAATGGCAGGCCATTGACCGTGCCGCGCACGAAGGGCCGCCCGCAGCGTGCCTGCCCCTGAACCGCCGCCTGCCCGTCGAACTCCAAGCCAACCGCCGCGATATCGGGGCGATGGGTCGCGAGAAATTTTAACCAGCCGCCGGTCCCCGCGCCCGCATCGAGCAGTCGCAAGGGGGCGGCAGCGGGGGGCGGCAGCCAGCCCAACATATTGCGCCGCAAGGCCTGGAACCACCAGAATTGGTCCTCGATGGCGGCCATCCGCGCATATTCAACCGCTTCCACTAGCTTGCCGCCGCCAGCGCTTCCCGGTGAGCGCGGAAACTGTCGAAATCGCGAATATAATCCTCGGCGGCGAAGGGATAGTCGCAGAACACCATCAGCAGCGCGGGGGTGGTGCGGTAATATTGCTCGCCCCAAATCGTCGGCGGCATCAGCACCGCCTGCTGCGGATGGGTGAGAAGGTGGCGCACCTCCCCGCCCAGATGATCGCGCCCGACGAACTCAATCTCGCCCTGCAAACACACCAGAACTTGACTGCACCAACGATGCGCATGCCCGCCGCCAGCGGTATCCGGCTGATCGGAGGCGACCGTGAAGACGCGGGCGATGGGAATCGGCAGATTGGCCCCCGTCTCGAAAATCGTCAGCACACGGCCCGGTGCCGGAAACTGCGGGAAACTCAGCAGCCGAATCGCATCAAGCCCCGCCAAGGGGGCCGGTTTGGGCGGCACGGGAGAAAATTGAGCACCCATTCAGCACAAACCTTTCAGCTTCTTCACACGACACGGCCCCCATCATGCCGTAAATTTGGGCGACCGGGGATGAAAACTCTGTAAGGCTTTATAAGGAAGTAATCATAATGGCAGAGCGCAAGCTGCCGATTCTCTGTTTTCTCGTTGGGTTGCCTTGCTGATCGCCGCGTTTTTTTCCGCCGCTCAACCATGATAGCGCCGCCGTGCTTACGTGGGCGCAGCGGATGGTGGCGGGCGAGCGGCTTTATGTCGATCTCATCGACGTGAACCCGCCGATGATCTTTTGGCTGAACCTGCCGCCTGCAATGGTTTCGGCCGCAACCGGCCTTCCTGCGGCGATGCTGCTTGTTGGATGGTATGCGCTGCTGACGGTTGCCGGACTTACCGTCGCCCTACCCGATCTGTCCCGCCTGCTACCGACAGGACCCCGCCTCGGGGTTATTGCGGGGGCTATCGGTGGGCTCGTGATTCTTCCCGCCCACAGTTTTACGCAGCGCGAACATGTGCTGTTTGCGCTCTCGCTGCCCTATCTCATCCACGCACTGGCGCGCGCCGATGGGCGAGCGGGGAGAAGTTCTTGGTTTACGGCGGCGCTTTTTGCCGTTTCGGTCTGTCTAAAACCACATTTTCTTATTATTCCAGCCGGGATTGAAGGGTTTCTGCTCATTCGCCGGGGTATCGCTCCCAGTCTGCGCGACCCGGTCGTGCCGATTATGGCGTCGGCCGGAATCGCCTATCTCGGTGCCGTCGCCCTCTTCACCCCCGCCTATTTCAGCGCAACCCTGCCGATGATGGCCGAGCTTTATACCAGCGCGGGGGTTGAGTGGCGGGAGTTGCTTCAGGGTAATCAAGTTCTCCCGCTGCTCGTTGGATGTCTCGGGTTGGGGCTTTTGACGTGGCGCGGCGGTGCCGCTGCGCAACTGCTCCTGGTCTATACAGTCGGTGCGGCGATGATCGGCATCAGTCAAATGAAGGGCTGGGACTATCATTTTATCCCGGCGCGAGGGGGGCTATTCATCTTGGCGGGCTGGGCATTCGGCTGGGGTCTCTCCGCGCGGCCTGGTCGAGCGATTATTGCCACTTTCGCGCTGGTCTTTGGCTATGCGAGCATCCTGGCACCGCCTTTTGCCGCTCAACGGAATTTTGCGCAATCCCCCGCCGCCCGCCTGCGCGATCTGATGCAACAAACCGCCCCCGGCGGCGCGGCCCTCTGGTTCACGACCTCGCTGAAGCCGCAGTTTTCGATCTTACAGACCACGGGCGGGCGCTATGTGGGGCACTATATGAGCCTATGGCCGCTGCCGGAACTCTATCCGCCCAAGGGGCCGTCAGGGCTGCGCCCCCTCGATCGTCTTGAGGGAATCGAGCGCGATCTAATGACCGCCACCGCCGCCGATCTCGCCCGCAAGCCCGATCTGCTCGTCGTGACCGATGGGGCGTCTGAACCCGGTTTCGGCGCGCGCACCTGGGATCATCTCGCCTATTTCAAGCGCGACCCCCGGATTGCCGCCGCCCTCGCCGACTATGTTCCGGTCGACAGAGTCGACGGCTGGACCCTGTACCGCCGCTTCAAGCCCTAAAAAGAAAAGGCCGATCCTTGGAAGGACCGGCCCAGTTTCAGGGAGGAAGGCGTAGTATAACCGCTAAAACGTTAGCGCAATGCTAATCCATCCTTATCGAACAGATGACACGTCGCCGAATCGGCAAATAAAGTCACCTGCGCGCCGCGTTCGGGGGACTTCTGGCCGGTGAGTTGAACCGTCACCGCCTGCCCATCCGCCAGCGCGCCATAGAGGAGCGTCGAGCCGCCCAATTGTTCGACCAGATGCACCACCATCGTGCCAAGCGGGAGGCCGTCGGTCAGCGATAGATGCTCCGGCCGCACGCCCAAGGTTTCCGCGGCACCGGAGAAACGCGGCAGCGGCACCGAAGCCCCGGCGACCGTTAGCATCATGCCGTTGGCGGCCCCATCCTGCTGCCCGGCAATCTTCAGAAAATTCATCTTCGGCGAGCCGATGAACCCGGCGACGAACTTATTCGCCGGGTGATTATAAAGCTCCAGCGGCGAGCCGACCTGCTCGATCCGCCCCGCGCGCAGCACCACGATCTTATCGGCCATCGTCATGGCTTCAACCTGATCGTGCGTCACATAGATAGAGGTCACGCCCAACTGCCGGTGCAGTTTGGCGATTTCCACCCGCATTTGAACGCGCAACTCGGCATCAAGGTTGGACAGCGGCTCGTCGAACAAGAAAATCTTCGGCTCGCGAATGATCGCCCGGCCAATCGCTACCCGCTGCCGCTGCCCGCCCGAAAGCGCCTTGGGCTTGCGCTGCAAATAGCTATCGATCTGCAAAATCGCGGCGGTTTTCTGCACTCGCGCCTCGATTTCGGCTTTCGGCACGCCCGCCGTTTCCAACCCGAAGGCGAGGTTCTTATACACGCTCATATGCGGGTAGAGCGCGTAGGATTGAAACACCATCGCAATCCCGCGCTGGGCGGGTGGGACCTCGTTCATCCGGTCCGCGCCGATGAGCAAATCACCATCGGAGATTTCTTCCAGCCCGGCAATCATGCGCAGCAGGGTGGATTTGCCGCAACCGGAAGGGCCGACGAAAACGACGAACTCCTTCGGCTCGATTTTTCAGATCGATCCCGTGGATCACCTGAAAATCGGCGTAGCGCTTGACGACGTTGCGAAGAGAGAGAGCAGTCATGGCGTTATGGAGCCTCGCATTGGGCGACCGAAACGGGCGCGGTGGGCAACCAGCTTTTATACAGAGCGCTATCGGCCCCCATCGGCAGATCGACGGGCAGGTCGGTTGCGGCGGAGGTATAGATCGCCGTCACCAGTTCCAGCGCGCGCCGGGCATCGGCCAGGGTCACGGGCAGCTTGCCGGTTTCAAGCCCCGGCGCATACTCGGCGAACAAGCCCTCGAAGCGCGTCGGCACGTGCTGCCAGCCTTTCAGTGCGGCATCGATTTGGTCCTGCACCGCCTGATTAGCCGGAAGGATCTGCCAAGGATCATCCCCCGGCCGATAAGGCTCCAGCCCGCTTTCGAAGGTGATATTCTCGAAGCACAGGCGCAGGCGCGAAATCTGCCGGGTCGAGCCAAGCGTCGCCGACAGCGAGGCCAGCGCGCCGCTTTTGAGCCGCAGGCTGGCCGAGGCGCAATCTTCCACCTCGATGTCATTCACCCGCGTCGCAATCCGGGCGAAAACCTGTTCGGCGTCGCCCATCAGATACATCAGCAGATCGTGATTATGGATCGAATGGGTGACGAGCACGCCGCCAAGCTCGGTCGCCCATTTACCGCGCCAGGGCACGGCATAATAGTCCGCCGTGCGCCACCAGGAGGTTTCGACTGTGCCGAGATACGGTTTTCCGGCAATGCCGAGATCGATCAGGCGTTTCGCCCGCTGCACGCCATTACCGTAGCGATATTGGAAGATCGGCAGAATGGTGCGGCCATAGGTTTTCTCGGCCTGAATAAGCGCATCGACCTCGGCGAGCGAGCCGACCAGCGGTTTTTCGCACACCGCATGCTTACCGGCTTTCAGCGCGGCTAGAGTCTGTTCGAAATGCAGGCCCGGCGGCGTGCACACGTCGATGATATCGACATCGGGCATCGCCAATACCTCGTCGAAGGAGGCGGTGTGGCGCGGAATATTAAACTCCGCTGCCACCGCCGTGCGCCGTTCTTCGCTGAGATCGCAGACGACGAGCACTTTGAACTTATCCGGGTGGCGCGAATAGCCCTCGAAAATATGCGTTCGGCCAATGCCGCAGCCGACGACGGCAACGGTCCAAATCTTACTCATGCTGCGGTCCTTTCGGCGGCGGCTTGGGCGCGCAACGCCAGTTCCATTGCTTTAAAAGTGCGCGCCTGCGGCATCGCGGTTTCGCTGCGGTGGCGGATGTCGTCCAGAAGCTGCGCGCCGAATGGCAGGCGCTGGTGCGTACAATCGATGCGCTGCACGCCCTTCTGATCGACCAAAACCAGATGATCGGTGCCGGGTTGGCCACCGATATCGACGTATTTGCGCAACTCGATATAGCCTTCCGTCCCGAGGATGGTCAGGCGACCGTCGCCCCAGGTTGGCAGCCCATCGGGCGTGAACCAATCGGCCCGGATATAACCGGTGCAGCCCGGAGCCTTTAGCATCACTTCGCCGAAATCCTGCAAACCGGGGGTTTTCGGGTGGTGGAAATTCGCTACCGTCGCGCCAACCACTTCGGCGTCTTCCGCCCCGGTGAAGAACAGAAACTGTTCGACTTGGTGGGAGGCAATGTCGGCCAAAATCCCACCGTAGCGAGGCCGGTCGAAGAACCAGGCCGGGCGGTTGTTATTGCCCAAGCGGTGCGGGCCGAACCCCGCCGTGTGCACCACCCGGCCAATCGCCCCCGCCGCCACCAACTCCCCGGCCTTCACTGTGCAGCGGGTTTGGATATGCTCGGAATAATAGACGGCATAGATACGCTTGGTGTCGGCCTGAACCTGCTTCACGGCCTCCAACTGCTCCAACGAGACCATACCGGGCTTATCGAACAGCACGTCTTTGCCGGCCCGCATTGCCGCGATGGCGTCGTCGGCCCGCCGGTCGGGAATCCCGGCCCCGGTCACGAGGGCGATGCGCGCATCGTCAAGAATCGCCCGCACGTCGGCAACGCGCTTGGCTTGCGGGAACTGCTTGGCGTAGGCAGCGGCGAGATCGTCTTCTTCCGCAAAGAAAGCGACGAGCTCGGCCCCGGCGTTCAGCAGCAACTGGGTTTGGCCGTAGATATGATTGTGATTGAGGCCGATGGCCGCAAAACGAATAGGGTCCATGATGTCCTCGGAAATCCGGCTAGCGTTTCATGCCGGTGGTCGCAACGCCTTCGATCAGAAGCCGTTGGAACAGAACGAAGAAGATGAGGATGGGGACGAGGGCAACGGTGGACATGGCGAACAGCCCGCTCCAATCCGACCGACCGGTCGAATCAACGAAGCTGCGCAGACCGAGCTGCACCGTGTACGAGCCCATATCGTTGAGATAGACGAGCGGCGCGAAAAAATCGTCCCACGTCCAGATGAAGGTGAAAACGGCGGCGGTGGCGAGCGCAGGCAAGGACAAGGGAAGAATGATTTTCCAGTAAATCCGCCACGGGCTGCACCCGTCCATCATCGCGGCCTCGTCCAACTCGCGCGGCAGCCCCCGGAAGAACTGCACCATCAGGAAGATGAAGAAGGCATCCGACGCCAGAAACTTCGGCACGATCAGCGGTAGGTTCGTATTCACCCAATCGAGGTTGAGGAACAGAATATACTGCGGAATCAGCGTGACGTGATGGGGCAGCATCAGCGTTCCCATCATCAGCGCGAACCAGAAGTTCTTGCCGCGAAAACGCAACCGCGCGAAGGCGAAGGCCGCAAGCGAACAGGCAACGACATTGCCGATCACCGAGAGCACCGAGATTACCATCGAGTTCCAGAAGAACGTCCCGAAGGTAACATCCAGCCCCTTCCAGCCACGAATATAAGCATCAACACTGAAGCTCGACGGCCAGAGGGAGGCACTATGGAAGATTTCATCTTCGGGCTTGAACGAACTCGCCAACATCCACAGCAGCGGGTACAGCATCACCAGCGAGGCGATTAGCAGCGCGCCGTGAACCGAAAGAGCATTCGTCAGGCCTCGTTTGGGGTTAGTCGTCATAATGCACCCAATAGCGCGAACTGAGGAAGGAGAAGGCCGTGAAGCAGGCGATAATCACCACCAGAACCCAGGCGAGCGCGGCGGCATAGCCCATGCGGAAGTAGCCGAAGGCTTCCTGGTACAGGTAGAGCGTATAGAATAAGGTGCTGTCGATCGGCCCGCCGGTGCCTTCGGAAATAATGAAGGCGGGGGTGAAAGCCTTGAAGGCTTCAATCGTCTGCACAACGGCATTGAAGAACACGACCGGGGTGAGCATCGGCAGAGTGATGCGGAAGAACTGTCGCATCTTACTAGCCCCGTCGATCTGCGCCGCCTCGTAAATATCCTGCGGCACTTGGCGCAAACCGGCGAGGAAGATAATCATCGGCGAGCCGAACTGCCAAATACTCAAGATCACCAACGTATACAACGTGTAATCCGGATCGGAAATCCAGCTC
>NZ_LAJY01000710.1 GCF_000963705.1 Elstera litoralis
CTATCTCGTGGCGCAGTTGCGGGCGGGCGGCTTCACTTTGCTGGACACGCAGTTTAAGACCGATCACCTCGCCCAATTCGGCGTTATCGAAATCGCGCGGGCGGACTATCGCAGAAGACTGGACGAAGCCCTGCCAATCCAGGCAGTGTTTGGCCGTATAGTTTTAGGACAGCCGCTGTCGTTGGAGGACGTAATCCACTATGCGGGATGCTGAGACGCTGGATCTTGCCGACCTCTTAACGCGCGTCCCTTCCGGGGACGAAGGCGCGTTCGCCACCCTGTATCGACAGACGGGACCGCATCTATATGGCGTCGCCCTCCGTATCACTAGGGATCGGTCCAGTGCCGAAGACGTGGTGCAGGATGTTCTGACGAAACTATGGTCGGGGGCCGCGCGGTTCGAAGCCGGGCGGGGCTCGCCCCTGGGGTGGCTGCTCACGATGGCGCGCAATCGGGCGCTCGATCTCATCGCACGGCGCGGGCGCGATGCCCCGCTGCCCGAGGAGTTCGATGAACTGCCCGACCCGGCGGAAGACGCGCTTTCGGCCCTGGCAGGCCGCGAGGATGCCGATCGCCTCCGCGCCTGCCTAGACGTGCTGACGGACGATCAACGCCGGGCGATTCTGGTCGCTTTCTTCGATGGGGCGACCCATGAGGAGGCGGCGGAACACCTCGAAACGCCCCTGGGCACAGTCAAAAGCTGGGTCCGCCGGGGCCTGTTGAAACTGAAAGGGTGCCTGGGATCATGAGCGCCTTGGATCGGGATACGCTAACGGTTTTGGCGGGCGAATATGTGCTCGGCACGCTGCGCGGTCGCGCGCGCCAGGAGTTCGAAAACCTCTGCGAAATGGACCCGGAGATTGCCGGGGCGCGCGACGCCTGGGAAGCGCATCTCGCGCCGCTCCTTACCGTCGCCCCCACCGTTGCGCCGCCCGAAACCCTCTGGGCGCATCTCAGCGATGCCTTGGGCTTCGAGGTGATCTCCGACCGCCGGAGCGCCGACCGGGGCGCGGTGACGGAAGACGTGCCTTACGCCGACGATCTGCCGCCCGCCGCCGAAATCATCCAACTGCGCCGCAGCCTTGGGCGCTGGCGCGTGACCACCGTGATGATCGGCATGGCGGTGGCCGCCGGGCTGGTGAGTATCGTTCTGGTGCGCCCGGACCTGCTGCGCGCGCCAACGCCCGCGCCGGTGCAAGTCGCCGAAGCCCCGCCAACGGTGGAGCCCGCCCCCCTGCGCCCGATGCTGGTGGCCGTCATGCTCAACGAACAGCAAGACCCCTGGTGCGTCATCCGCGAAGGGGCACCCGACGGCAAACTGACCCTCACCCTGCTGAAACCCATGCCCGACGATGGGCTGGACCGCGAACTCTGGATCGTCGGTGACGATAGCGTGCCGAAATCCCTCGGCCTCATCACCCAAAGCGGCCTCTCCATCGACCCCGCCGTCGAAACCGCACCGGGCCGCCTGATGGCCGTGAGCCGCGAACCGAAGGGCGGCTCCCCCACGGGTGCCCCGACGGGTCCGATTTTTCGCCAGCGGGAAACTGGTGAAACTGATGGATTTTTAGGGCGTAGCGCGTCCGCCAGGGGCGCTGCCCCTGGACCCCGCCTAAGGGGCAGCGCCCCTTAGGTATCGGCGGGTTTGCAGACTATTTGAGTGCGTCGAGGCGTGCCCGGACTTGTGCCGTTACTGCTTGGATTGCTGGTTCGGGGGCATTGGCAAAGCGGTGGAGATAGTCTTCATAGATGGATTTGGCTTGGCTTTTCTGATTGCTTGAGTTTTCTAATAGTATACCCTTGTCACGAAGAGCTAGGGCGACCTGCATACGTAGCATCGAAGCGGGATCGTCTTGAAAACGGCGAAATACCTCATCGTAAGTAGCGAGCGCTGACTCAGGTTGAGGCGGGAAAAGCTTTAAGAGCTGACTGGCTTTACTATTGAGAGCCCTGGCAACATTTTCTCTAACAAAAAGAGTTGGATCGGATCCAAATCGGCGAATAATTTCGTCATAGATCGCTATCGCAGCCTCATTCTGGGGCGGTGGGAGATGTGTCAGTACGCTCGCTTTATTGTTTAATGATACTGCAATTATCTCATGCAAATTTGGGTCGGCAGTGTAGCGGCGGTTGATTTCGTCATAGGCTGCGATTGCGGCTTGATATTCGCCCATAATTCCAAAATGTTATCGCTCTACCAATAAGGGCGCTCGCAACCTGCTTCCGGAG
>NZ_LAJY01000711.1 GCF_000963705.1 Elstera litoralis
GACCACCGCGATTACTTGGCGGCGATGATCTGCATTCGCTATCCGGTCGTCTCCAAATGGGCGGAAAAGAACCGGCTTTCCTTCACCACCTATTCCGATCTGTCAGCAAAGGACGAAACCTACGCGCTGCTGCACCGGGAAGTGATGAAGATCAACGAGGGGCTGCCGGAGTTCCAACGCATCCGCAAGTTCCTGCTGCTCTATAAGGAACTGGATGCCGACGATGGCGAACTCACGCGCACCCGCAAAGTGCGGCGCGGCGTGGTCAATGAAAAATACGCCGACATTATTCAGGCCGTTTATGGGGATGTGGATATCGTTCCGATTGATACCACCATCGTGTTCCAAGACGGCACCAAGCAACGGATTAAAACCAGCGTGCGCGTGATCGACCTGCGCGAAGCTTCTGGCCTTGCCAGCGGCGGCGCGCGGCCGCGTGCGGCGTAAGGGAGCGCTGAGATGGATCTTACCCTGCTCGGGCAATTGCTGCTCAACGGTATAATCGTCGGCACGCTCTACGGCGTCGTCGGCATGTGTTTCGTGCTGATTTATAAGGCGAGCCAAGTGGTGAACTTCGCCCAGGGCGAGTTTCTACTGATCGGCGCCTGGGTCTGCTGGTTTTTCCTCACGAAATATCAGGTTCCCTTCTTCATTGGTTTTCTGCTCACGCTGGCCTTTATGGCCGCCTTCGGCGTGCTGTTGCAGGTGGTCGTTCTGCGGCCTTTGATCGGCGAGCCGATTATCTCGGTGATTATGGTCACGATTGGTCTCTCCATCGTGTTCCAGGCTGCGATGAAATGGGGGTTCGGCGTTTATGCCCAGGCCTTCCCGCAGATTTTCGAGAAGCAATCCTTCAGCCTCTTCGGCCTACAGGTGAAAACCGCCTATGGGCTGTCGCTGGCGGTTTCGGTGCTGATTATGGCCGGGTTCGCTTACTTCTTTAAGTATACGCGCTATGGGCTCGCCATGCGCGCGACGGCCTATAATCAGCAGGCGGCGCAGAGCCTTGGGATATCGATCAAACAGGTGTTTGCCCTGGCCTGGGCGATTTCGGCGATGGTGTCTACGGTTGCGGGGGTTGTCGTTGGGTTGGTAAATGGCGTGTCGTCGGCGCTGTCGGCCTTCGGGATCAAGGTGTTCCCGGCGGTGATCTTGGGCGGGCTCGATTCGGTGATCGGGGCGGTCGTCGGCGGGTTGATCGTCGGTCTCTTAGAGAATTTCGCCCATTATATCGACAGCCAGTTCCTCAATTGGGGGAACATGTACGAGGTCGCGCCGTTCTACGTGCTGATCTTGATTTTGATGATTAAGCCCTACGGCCTCTTCGGCACCAAAGACATCGAACGCGTTTAACCTTTCAGGGGAAAGATCATGGCCGGTACAAGCATGCGCCCCTGTGGGGATTTTCGAACCACTTATGCGGCCGATACGCATATTTTTGACACAAGGA
>NZ_LAJY01000712.1 GCF_000963705.1 Elstera litoralis
CATCCATCGATGTGGACCGTGGCGCAACTTCGAGGCGGTGGAGTTTGCTACCCTGGAATGGGTCGATTGGTTCAACCACCGACGAATTCTGGAGCCTATCGGGAATATACCGCCAGCCGAAGCCGAGGAACGGTACTATGCCATGCTGGAAGAACCAGCACTGGCCGCATAACTTAAACCAAATGGCCTCCGGCAAACCCGGCGCGGTTCACAATCGCAAGAACATCCGCCGCGATCAGTTCGAGGCGCGCGTTCTCGATGCGCTGCGCCATCACCTGATGGACCCTGTCCTGTTCAAGGAATTCTGCGACGCGTTTACTCACGAGATGAACCGGCTGCGCCTGGAAGGCCGGTCATCGATCGACGCGGCGGAGGTCGAGATCAGGAAGATCGACCGGGAACTGGATAAGCTCATGAAGCTCATCATGGCGTCGGGTAGCGATGAAGCCCCAACCCGCATGATGAAGCAGATGAAGGAGTTAGAGGCTCGTCAGAGGGAGTTGAAGACATTCCTGCAAGAAGCAGAGGAGCCGCCTCCCCTGCTGCATCCGAATATGGCGCACCATTACCGGGTTCAGGTGGCCGAACTGCACGCGGCGCTTCAGGAGGATGCGGACGGCAAGCGTATGGCAGCGGCAGAGATTATCCGCTCGCTGGTGAAGGAGATCATCCTGGTCCCGGAGAATGGCACGCTTCAGATCGATGTGCGCGGCGACCTTGCAGGCATCTTGGCCATTTCGATCGGCACGAGCGTTGGTTCTGGCGGTAAAACGCAAAACGGCCACCCGAAGGCGACCGTTTTGAGCGATTTAGCATCGCAATTTCAGTTGGTTGCGGGGGCAGGATTTGAACCTGCGGCCTTCAGGTTATGAGCCTGACGAGCTACCGGGCTGCTCCACCCCGCGTTTGTATGTTTGCGCTATCGGCTTGCGCCTACTTGAGCGCGTTTATTTTTTGTCCTACCGCGCGTAGCGCTACTTGAGGACGTTTTTTTTGTCCTACCGCGCGTAGCGCTACTTGAGGACGTTTTTTTTGTCCTATCGCTTGCGCCTACTTGAGGACGTTTTTTTCGAGAGACTGTGAGTGTGTGTTGATTTTTTGTTTTTTGCCTATGGCGCGTTGCGCTGCTTAAGGCGTTTTTTTGTTATGCGGTTTGAGGACCTGGCAGCGACCTACTCTCCCGTGTCTTAAGACAAAGTACCATTGGCGCTAAGGATTTTCACGGCCGAGTTCGGGATGGGATCGGGTGCGGGCTCCTTGCTATGGCCACCAGGTTGTCGAACCGCATGACGTGTTTTTTTGCCCTATCGGCCTTTGGCCTAGTT
>NZ_LAJY01000713.1 GCF_000963705.1 Elstera litoralis
GCCGTTCGGCTTATAGGGGGCGAAATCGGCCATCACGATCTTACCCGCTTCGGGATTGTCGCGGATGACCTTCACCAGTTTGGCGAGATGCGATTCCTTGAACGGCCCAGCGCGGAAGCTGGTGGCGAAATCATCGTTTTTCGCGACCGTATAAATCAGATTGGCGCTGGCATCGAACAGCATCAAATCGCCATAGCCCGATTCCTGGCGCACAGTGCGCAGCCACGGATGATGCTGAATATGGGCGGGGCTGTAGAAATTGCCGGTCTTGCCGTCGTCGAGCTTGGCGCGGTCGGCCTTGTCCGGATTGCCGGTGATGAAGGCCGCGTGCAGCGATTCCGTGCGATCAAACCCGAAGCTCTGCCAACCGATCGTAAGATCATTCAGCGCGCCGCGTACCGCCGGGCTCGTCGCCAACACGCGCAAGTTGGTAGCCACACCCTCGAAATAGCTCGCAACAGCCGAACGGCGCGACTCCAGCATCGAATCGAGTTTAACTTCCGTCGCCGTTCGCAACTGTTGTTCTGCGGTCATGAAAGAAACAACACCCGTAGCAATACCCGCCACAAGCGCTGCCCCAACAATGAGGATCGGCAATTTCACGGAAATTGATAATGTAGGCAAACGCATAGCCTCGCCCCCGGCGCATCTGAACCAACGGCGCTCAGAAAATTCATGTGTTTTTGCACCGTAATAAAGCTGTGTTACTGGACCGTGACAGGTTTGTGACTGCGTTAGGA
>NZ_LAJY01000714.1 GCF_000963705.1 Elstera litoralis
TCCGGCGCGGCGTTTCCTATCTCCAGTCTGTCGATGCCGAATGCGGGTCGACGCTGAAAACCGGATGCGCCCTTAAAGCGATCCCCCTTTTTCCATGTTGCTTCTCTAGGAGAATATGGCCATGCGTACGCTTAACCTCAATCCGCTCTTCCGTTCCACCGTCGGGTTTGACCGGCTGATTCACCTGATGGACGCCGCCCAACGGGCGGAGGATACCAGCGCCAGCTACCCGCCCTATAATATCGAAAAGCGCGCCGATGATCGCTATCGCATCACGATGGCCGTCGCAGGTTTTTCGCAAGCCGACATTAGCATTGTCGCCAAACCCAATCAGGTAACGGTCAGCGGCCAGTCGAAGACCGAGGATGCCGCCGGGCAATTCCTGCACCGGGGCATCGCCGGGCGCGCCTTCGAGCGCAAGTTCGATGTCGCCGACCATATCCGCGTCGATAGCGCGAGCCTTGAGAACGGCCTGCTGCATATCGATCTGGTCCGCGAAGTGCCGGAAGCGATGAAACCGCGCACGATTGCGATCACGACCCCCGCCAATAACGGGACCTTGCCGACCTTGGCTGCTGCCGAATAGCGGCAGCGCGCGCGGTCTACGCGCTCCTCTAGACCTCTTCGTGATCCGCCCCCGCAGGAATAGCCGCCTGCGGGGGTCTTGCTATGCAGCTCGCGAGTAGGGATTATCGGCGTATTACGAAAGAATCCTGTTGGGTCTGTGCAAACTATCCCGTAATTTATGGAATAGTGGGGCAGAAGGTCCAAAGATTATGGGATTTGCGGGAAAGGCCGTTCAGTAAACGCATGCACGACGACATATATGAACTACATGTCGCCGAAAGCGGGCGTTGGCACCTCCAGGAACGCTTTCGAGGGACACAGAAGGACGAAGCCGTTGAGGAGGCGAA
>NZ_LAJY01000715.1 GCF_000963705.1 Elstera litoralis
TTGGTTTTGGTTGTGATCCCATACATGCCGGAGCGTAAATGGGGTTCGGTCAGGTCGATGCGCGCCCGCCGGGCCTCGGTATGACCGATGCCAAACATGGCTATGTCACATTTGTCCGTGTCCAAATCATCCATAAAGCTGGCGAACGAACTATCGACGAAAACAGGCGCTACGCCTAAATCATTGCTTAAGGTTTTTGCTAGATCAATATCGATACCCCGCAGTTGCGAGTCGCGCGGATTGCGGAAGGTAATTCCGTAATAGGCCGGCCAAATGCAAATTTGGAGTTTATTGGCGGATTTTACTGCCTCTAGCCGTCCGTCAGCGGCAATCGCCGTCCCCGTGGGGCCGGGCGCAATTGCCAGCAGAAGGGTGGTGGAGAGCAAGGCCAGGGCGGACGCCCGGCGCGGGGAAGGGGCGGAATCGCGGTTGAAAATGGTCATGGGCGTTACCTCTACGGGAAATCAGATGGACCAAAATCCACCCAGGGCAGTTGATGCTTTCTCGAATAGCAAAGAGTATGCCGCGACCGCTTTATCGGTGGAGGCATTGCGCGGAAGTCGGCGGCAGATTGCCCGCCTATCGCGGTTGTTCTGGATTATCGCGCCGAGTGTCTTTCTCGTCGTCATCCTGCTCTTTGGGTTCATGAGCTATTCCGGGCGGGAGCGCACGATTGCGGACACACAAAGAGTCTCGGAATCGCTTGCGTTACTGTTGGACGATCAAATAGAGCGGTCGTTACAAACGGTTTCATTGGTTGTGCAAGGAACGCACGCGGCTTATGTCAGCACGGGTCGTTTGGGGGTGAGTGGTTTTGATGATTTTTTACGTCGAAGTGATACGATTAGAGGGTTGGCGTTTTCGAATAAAGATTACGTGATCGAGTATAGTACGTTATCAGAAAATGATATTGGTGTTGATT
>NZ_LAJY01000716.1 GCF_000963705.1 Elstera litoralis
TCCTGATAGCCCGGCCCATCGGGAATATGGGATTTGCGGTAGAGCCCCTGCGGGCTGCCGTCGCCGTCGATCATCAGCAGCGAGTTGAAATAGGCTTTTCCGGCCTCTTCGAAGAAGCTGATCGGCAGGACAACGCCTAAATCTTGCGCCAACTCCATAAAATGAATGAGCACGGGATTATCGAGCACGGGCCGCGCCCAATCGAAATAGGCCGGGTCTTGGTCTTTGCACCAATAGGGGCCTTCGAAGAGTTCGGGCAGCAGAATAAGGCGCGCACCCATACTCGCGGCCTGCTTCACCATCTCGGTGGCCTTGCCGATATTCTCTTCGGGGGCACCGCCGCAGGCCATTTGCACAGCGGCGACAGTCAGAAGATCTTCACTCATCGGGCCAGCGCTCCGCTCGGCTGTTGTTGGGTAATGCAGTGAATGCCGCCGCCGCCCGCCGTGATGGGGAGGGCCGGGCGTTGTAGAATCTTATGGGTGGGGAAGGCTTCTTGCAGAACGCCCCGCGCGTGATCGTCGGCGGGATCATCGAAGCTGGACATGACAATTCCGCCATTGGCGATGAAGAAATTCGTGTAGGAGAGCGTGAGGCGCAGCCCCTTGAGGTCGCGCCGACGCGGCTGCGGCAGCGGCATGACGGTGAGGCGGCGGCCCTTAGCGTCGCGCATCTCGGCCAAGCGGTGGAAGTTTTCTCCGAACACGGCGAAGTTCGCATCGTCCTTGTCGCGGCACTCGGTCGCCAGGACGACGCCGGGGGCGGCGAAACAAGCGATTTCGTCGATATGGCCGTTGGTATCGTCGCCCTCATAGCCGCGCCCGAGCCACAGCACGGTCTCGACGCCGAGCCAGTCTTTCAGATTGGCTTCGATTTCGTCGCGGCTCAGCTTGGGATTGCGGTTGGGATGCAGCAGGCATTCTTCGGTGGTCAAAACCGTGCCGTCGCCGTCCACATGGATAGCGCCGCCTTCCAGCACGAAGGGGGCTTGGAAGCGGCGCGCGCCCAGGCGTTCCAGCACGCGGCCCGCAACTTTGGCGTCGTCGGCATAATCGGGGAAATTCTCGCCCCAGCAGTTGAACTGCCAGGACACGCCCGCGACCGCGCCCGTGCCATCGGTTATGAAGGTCGGGCAGAAGTCGCGCGCCCAACTATCGTTCAGCGGCATCTCCCACAGTTCGACGTCGCGCGAGAGCAGCTTTGCGGCAATAGCCTTGTCTTCGGGGCGCACCAGCATCGTGACCGGCTCGAACTCGCCGACGGCATGGGCCACGGCGGCATAGGCGGCGCGCGCGTCGGCCAACCCCGAACCCCAGAGTTCGTCGCGGCAGGGGAATGCCATGAAGCAACGCTCGTGCGCGGCCCATTCGGCGGGCAT
>NZ_LAJY01000717.1 GCF_000963705.1 Elstera litoralis
TGCTGGATATGCTGACGAGCTTCTATCCCTGGACGAAATCGCTCCATATCATCAGCGTTATTGCGTGGATGGCGGGGATGTTCTACCTGCCGCGCCTGTATGTTTACCATTGCGACGCGCCGAAGGGGTCGGTTCAGTCCGAAACCTTCAAGGTGATGGAATACAAGCTACTGCGCTTCATTATCAATCCGGCGATGATTGCGACGTTTATATTCGGGACTCTCTTGCTGCTCACCCCCGGCATTGTCGATTGGTCGCAGGGCTGGTTGCATGCGAAGCTGACCTTCGTGTTGCTGATGGGGGCCTTCCACGGGGCTTTGTCGCGTTGGCGCAAGGATTTCGCTGCGGACCGCAACACCCGCAGTCCGCGCTTCTACCGGCAGATGAACGAAATCCCCACGGTTTTGATGATTCTCATCGTCATTATGGTCGTCGTCCGCCCGTTCTAGTTTGACAGGCGGGCCGGGCTTGGGGTATCGAAGGAACAACCGCTATTGGAATAGCTGTTATCGGACGCCGGGTCCTCTGGGCGTCTTTCGATGGTTCCGCGCTGACAGGGTTTTAGGGATTTTCGGTCTGGCTTTGCGCCGCCCGAGCGTCCGCCCCAGGCCGACAATGGATTTCTGATGCATCTCGAAGAATTAAAGCGCAAGACGCCGGCGGAATTGCTGGCCTACGCTGAAGAATTACAAATCGAAAACGCGAGCACTCTGCGTAAGCAGGATATGATGTTCGCTAT
>NZ_LAJY01000718.1 GCF_000963705.1 Elstera litoralis
CGTTCGCCTCGGCGTCGATCATCTTCTGCATCGACTGATAGTCGCGCAAAATCTCAAGCATTTGAGTAACTTCCAGCACCGGCTTGACGTTCGAGCTTTCCGTGAAGCCTTGTACCGTCACCGTCTCGGGGGCGGGGAGGGCCTCTTGATCCGTCATATACATCGAATTGCCCGCCGGGCGAAGGGCCTGTTCGTCATTGAAGCGGACCAGCGCAAAGCGCCCAAGGTCCTGAATACCGTTGGCCGTGGTGAACGAAACCGTGCCTTGGCTGTCGATCATCACCTGCCCGCGTTCGTTCTGGGGCACCGAGATCGGCTGACCATTCTCTCCCAGAATCGGATAACCGTCGGCGGTCGAAATCTGGCCGTTGGTATCGAGATGGAACACGCCGTTGCGCGTATACATATTCTGCGCCGGGTGGCCGATGGTGAAGAACGCGTCGCCGCGTAAGGCCACATCCAGCGGATTGCCCGTGCTCGTCAAGGTTCCTTCCGAGAAATCCCGGAACGAGCCAATATCCTGCGTATAGGAAATGGCCTGCCGGTTGCCCGGCGTGCCCGTGCGCGCAAGATATTCCTGAAACAGCGTCTGTTCCCGCCGGTAACCAGATGTTGACGCATTTGCGAGATTATTCGCAGCCGAGTCGAGCGACCGGCGCAATGCGGACTGGCGAGAAAGAGCAATGTGGATTGGCGATTCCATGAAACGGGTCCTTCGGTTCCCCACACGATAGTCCATACCGTAACGCACTTCCTGTGCCACCGTCAAACTATGTTTCTCATCAAAGTATTAC
>NZ_LAJY01000719.1 GCF_000963705.1 Elstera litoralis
TGCACCATACGGTTGCCCGATTCATCACTTTTTGATTTTTTGCTGCACACTTGTCATAGCAGAAATAATAACAATCTCTATTGCTCAATGACACTGAGGCGGAGTGGGGCAATAGACAAGTAGCGGAAATCGTTCAAACCCAAGGATTTCATTGCTTTGCCCCCTTCTGCGGCCAGCCCATACTCCTTCGGACTATGGGCTGTCGCCGCGCGGAAGTCACGCGTAAATCGCCAGTCCCTATAATCGGCACACGATTATTCCAGGGAATAAAGCTTAGGGAACCCGAACCGGGCGAACCAGAGGCGTCGGGGCTGGGCGTCCCGAGGGCGCTGCAACACTGGGCGTGCCGACGGGGCGAAAGCGCTTGCGGTCTTCCTCCGCAATCATCCCGACCATCACTTTGCGAAACCCTTCGACCGCAGCGGCCCCCGCCGACCGATAGGCCTTGGCGATCAACTGCCGTTGGTTTTCCGACAGCAGCCGTTCGAGTTCCTGGCCCTTATCGGTCAAGGTTAGCAGCCGCTGCCGCCGGTCGCGCAGGCCGGGGCGTTGGGCGACGTAGTTTTGGTCGATCAATTGCCCCAGCACGCGGCTAAGCGACTGTTTGGTGATCTTCAAGATCGCCAACAGATCGCTCACCGTGATGTCCGGGTATCGCCCGACGAAATAGATGACCCGATGGTGGGCACGGCCAAAATTCCATTTGGCCAGCATCGCATCGGGCTCTGCCGTGAAATCACGGTAGGCATAAAACATTAGCTCTATTGCCTGCCGCAGTTCTTCTTCACGCAGGAATAGCTGATTGAAGCCTGTTTTCAGGTCGCTCATGTAGCCCGTTCCCTTGGCCCCGCCCATTGGTCATGCGTCCTTTTTGGCGCATGTTATGCCTATCATACCGACAAGCGGGGGGAATGGAATACGACTTCTTGAGGACTAGAAC
>NZ_LAJY01000072.1 GCF_000963705.1 Elstera litoralis
AAAACCGCCGCCGCCGCCGAAACCGCCGGAGCCGAAACCCGAGCCCAAGCCCGAACCGAAACCGGAGCCCAAGCCTGAGCCGAAACCGGAACCTCCCAAACCGGAACCGAAGCCCGAGCCGCCCAAGCCGGAGCCAAAAAAGGAAGAGGTGAAGAAGGTCGAGCCGCCGAAACCGGAACCGAAGAAGGAAGATTTCTTCGACATGATGTCGAAAACGCTTCCCACGCCGAAAGATGCGCCCAAAGTTCCGCCGAAGCCGGACGCTAAGCCGACCGAGAAAAAGCCGGATGCGCTGGATGCAATCGCCAAGGCGCTGAACCAGCCCGCCACCCCCGCGCGCCCAACGCAGACAGCTTCTGCTGGCTCCCCTGCGCCGCGCTCCCTTGGGCCGAGCGACCCGAACCGTCCGCTATCGCGCGCGGAGGAGGATGGCATTCGGAAAACGATTTCTCCCTGCTGGTATTTTGATCCCGGTTTAGCGAATGCGAAGAACTTGATGATACCTATTGTCATCAAGATTGGTGCAGATGGTCGGGTGATCGACGCGCAACCTGAGGATAAGTCCGTATTCACGCGGTCCCCGCAGCATAGGGCCGCTGCCTATGCAGCCATGCGCGCTCTTATGAATCCTCAATGCAATAAGTTGCCCGTTGCGGCAGGGCGGGACACGATGGTTCTTGAGTTCGACCCAAAGGATATGGGGCTATGAAGAATATCGGTGCTGGCCCGCAACAGCGTATCGCGTTCGTCTTAAGAAGCTAAACTCTCGCGACCCTCATTATGATTTTTAATCCGAAGGATAAGGGGCAATGATGCAAACTGCCGTTGAGTCTCGTCGTCGATCCCGTCTCAGCAAGAATTTGCTGCGGTCGTCGCTGTTTGCGGTCTTGGCGCTCTTTGCCGTGCCGCAGTTTGCGGAGGCGCAGCAATCGTCGGGGGCACCGCCACGGGTTCGGATCGATACCGCCAATCCGCAGCCAATGCCGATTGCGGTGATGAACCTCGCGGGCGATGCGCGGCTTGGGGCCGACATTACGCGGATTGTCTCGGATGATTTGGAACGCTCGGGCCTGTTCAAGCCCATCGATCCGAAGGCTTTCGTGCAAACCTCCGAGCAGGTTGGCACTGCCCCGCGTTTTGCTGATTGGCGTCTAATCAATGCGCAGGCGCTGGTGTCGGGCGCGGTCACGCTGCAAGGCAATCAAATGCGCGTCGAGTTCCGCCTGTGGGACGTGTTCGGCGAAGCCCAGATGGAAGGGCAAGTGTTGGCCGCCGGGACCGATGGTCTGCGCCGCGTTGCCCATAAGATTGCGGATGCCATCTATAAGAGCCTGACCGCCGAAGACGGCTATTTCGACACGCAGCTTGTGTTCGTGGCCGAAAGCGGCCCGGCGGATAATCGGCGCAAGCAACTGGCGATTATGGACCAGGATGGGTTCGGCTATCGCACGCTGACCGATCCGCAGCGGGTGCGGGCGCTGACGCCGCGCTTCTCGCCGACCGCGCGCGAGTTGACCTATATGGCCTATGTCAACGACGTGCCGCGCGTTTACCTCTATAATATCGATACCGGGCAGCAGGAAATTCTGGGGAACTTCTCCGGGATGACGTTTGCGCCGCGCTTCACCCCCGATGGGCAGAAGGTGTTGATGAGCTTTGCCGAAAACGGCAATTCCGAAATCTACTCGATGGACCTGCGCACACGCCGGGCAACCCGGCTGACCGATAGCCCGGCCATCGATACCTCCCCCTCGGCCTCGCCCGACGGCACTAAGATTGTGTTCAACTCCGACCGGGGCGGCGTCACCGCTTTGTATGTGATGAACGCCGATGGCTCGGGTGTGCAAAAAATATCACCGGGCCGTGGCCGTTATAACACACCTGTCTGGTCCCCCAGGGGCGACTATATCGCCTTCACGAAACAGGAGGGTGGACAGTTCCAAATTGGGGTGATGCGCCCCGATGGAACGGGTGAGAAGATTCTGGCACAATCCTATTTGGATGAAGGCCCTACCTGGGCTCCCAATGGTCGCGTGTTGATGTTCTTCCGGCAGCAACCGACCGATGCCCAAGGGCGGGGCGGATCGTCGCGCCTCGTGTCCGTCGATATCACGGGCCGCAATTTGCGCGAGGTTACGACGCCCACCGATGCATCGGACCCGGCGTGGAGCCCCTTGATTCCCTAGGGTTAGCTGCCTATATTCCGCCTCGTTTCTCCTTGTTGTGCAGGGCACCATTTTTGTGCGTCCTTGGTCATCTTGGAGAAGATGAAGGGCTCTCCTTCGCGTCACTCAACTACAGCCTTCAGAGCTGAGGGGTCACAAAAATGCGTATCGCTCTCCTCCCCATCGCCGCCGCTGCCCTGCTGCTGGCCGCTTGCGAATCCGACAAGCCGGCCAACACGGCCGCTGTTACGCCGACCACCAACACGTCGACGGCTCCGACCGCGACCGGCATTCGTCCGGGCTCGATCGAAGATTTCCGCGTCAACGTTGGCGATCGCGTCTTCTTCGCGTACGACAAGTTCGACCTGTCGGCCGATGCGCGTCGCACCCTGGAACGTCAGGCTGCTTGGCTGAAGCAATATGCTTCGGTCCGTCTGGCCGTCGAAGGTCATGCCGACGAACGCGGCACCCGCGAATACAACTTGGCGCTCGGCGAACGCCGCGCCAATGCCGCTAAGGATTATCTGGTCGCCCTCGGCGTTCCGGCTTCGCGTCTGACGACCGTTTCCTATGGTAAGGAACGTCCGTCGGTGCTCGGCTCGAACGAAGCCGCTTGGAGCCAGAACCGCCGCGGCGTTTCGGTCCCGGCCGTTCAGTAATCCAACGCCCCTTGGGGCTGGATGGCAACGCCGCACTGGCAACAGTGCGGCGTTTTGCTTTTTGGGGTAAGTTTTCCAGAATTGATCTTAGACTGGGTGATTTCATCGTAATTTTGCCGTCTATCAATAATAAAGACGATGGCTGTGCCCAATGATGGCCATTATTAATTTTATAGGGGGCGATGATGCAGGGGTGCAGAGAGTTGTTGATTGCATCGATTGTTTTGATTGGTGGATGCTCAGTAGATAAAAATAAAATAAATACAGCTCCCAAGAAAGATGGGCCAATACCAACTGGAATTCGTCCAGGTGAAGTTCAGACAGATTTTGTTATAGTGTATGATAGAGTTTTTTT
>NZ_LAJY01000720.1 GCF_000963705.1 Elstera litoralis
GCCCTCGCGCTCGTCCCGGCCTGGGAGGCGGCCGAGGATCTGCTGCTGCAACTGCTGTTGGAGCAGGGTAAGACTGCCGACGCGCGCGCCCGCATTCATCGCCGTTTGTGGCAGCGGGCCGACCAATCGGACCTGTGGCGGCTGCTGGCCATTACGCTCGATCAGCGCGACCGGCTGGAAACGGCTTTCTACGCCTGTCAGCGCGCTTGCCGTTTCGATCCTGATAATGTGGAGGCCCATCGCCTGCTGGGGTGGCTTGCCCATCGTACTGGGCGCATCGCCAAAGCCGCCGAGAGCGCGCGCCGAACGGTGGCGCTCACCGGCGGCGATGTTCCGGCGGCGATTCAGGCGGCTTTCCTGCTGGAAGCGGCAACGCGGATCGGCACGGCATCGGTGGCGGAGGCGGCTACTTTGGCCGAGCGGGCCGTGTTTCTGGCACCGAGCGCGGCAGAAGCTTGGCGCGCGCTCGGGCATGTTCGGCTAACCCAGCACCGCTGGGAGGATGCCGAGGCCGCGCTGCGGACGGCGGTCGAGCTTGCGCCAGATGGCCTGGACGCGGCGCGGCAGTTGGCGGGGCTGTTTCTTGGGCGCGGGCGTTTGGCGGAGGCCGAAGCGCGGCTGCTCCATCTGCTCCGCCAGCACCCGGAGGATAAGATCGGTCGGCTCTTGCTGGCGGAAACTTATCAGAAAAATTGCCGTTATGATGATGGGCTGGCGGCGCTGGCGGCGTGGCAGGACTGGCCCGATGGCGCGTTGCGTGCGGCATGGCTGCTGGCCGACCGTGCCGCGCCGGGGGATTGGGCTGAGGCTATCGCCCTCTGCCAGCAGGTGATTCACGTCGGCGGGTCGGTCAAAGCGGCGGGGGAAGTCTTGGCGCGTTTGGCCGGGCTTGGGTCGGTTGAGGCCGAAGCCGCGCTCGATCTGCTGCCGCGCTATGAGGCGTGGAAGATTTATCGGCACGCCCTGCGCGTGGCCGTGTACCGCTACGGGCATGGCCCCTTCTGCCGATTGGCCCGGTTGGCGCAGGCGCGTTTTCCCGACGAGGCCTGGATCGAAACCGCCGCCTTTTTGCGACGGGGCTCGATGAGGATCTCCCCCCGCCCGCGCGGGCGGCGGCGGCGCGGCACTGGTATCGGCGCTTGCGCAGCCGAACGGGGATATCCGCGCCGCGCCCGACCGTGCGCAGTGATGATAAAATCCGCATTGCTTATCTGGCGAGCTATCTCCACGCTTCCCTGCTGCGCCGCGTGCTGACCGCCCATGATCCTGACCGAGTGAGCGTCTATCTTTATACCGACGCGCCGCTGGTGGCGGCCGATTGGGGCGTGACGGTAACGCCGCTGTCGGGAACCGATCTCGCCCAGTCCTTTGCCGCCAATCGGATCGATGTCGCCATCGATACTGTCGCCCCCCACGCTTTTGAGGGGCAGGATCGCGTCGTTTCGGCGCTGGGACGCCGCCTCGCGCCGGTACAGATCGCGTGGCTAGGGACCTGGGGAACCGGCGGCGGGCTCTATGACGCGTTACTGACCGACGCCGACGCCGTCCCGCCCGGCGCGGAAGCTCGCTACGATGAGGAGATTCTGCGTATCCCCGGCGGGCAATGGGCGTGGGAGCCACCGCCCGAGGCGCTATCGCCCGCCCCAGGGCCGCTTCCCGCCTCGCAAAACGGCGCGATCACCTTCGCGGCCACCGTGCGCGGCCTGCGTCTATCGCCGCGAACCTTTTGCCGCCTGGGCACAGATTTTAGCGGGGTGCCGGGGTCGCGTTTGGCGCTGGTCGGATTTCAGGCCGAAGATAGCCCGCAGCAGCGCGCCTTTGCCGAGGCGCTCCGGCTGCCGGGGTTGATCCTGCGCGCGTGATCTATCAGCCGCCCTGCTCCTATACCGCGCTGCTGCGCTTCTATCAAACGGTCGATATTGCCCTCGACGCGGTTCCGGCCAACGGCGGGCTGTGCTTACTCGACCCGCTGTGGATGGGGGTTCCCGTCGTCAGCGCCGCCGGGCCGTGGGCATCGGATCGGCAGGGGCGCTCGATTCTGGCGGCGGTTGGTTTGGCCGATCTCTGTGGGGAGGGCGATGCGGAGTTTATCGCTATAGCAATTGCCCTCGCCCAGAACCCCGCGCGGCGGGCCGATCTGCGCCAGAGTTTGCGCGCGCGCGTCAAAACCGCGTCTTTAACCGAAGGCACGCGGATCGCCCGTTTCATCGAAGCTGCGGCGACCCGTTTGCACGCCGAGGCACAGCCGATTCGGACGGCGCGCACGTCTGGGGACCTAGCCGCAGCGCTGGCCGAGCGGGCGTTTCGCACCTGGCGCGCGCAGGGCGGGCGGCTGGTGCTGCCGRACGCATGATGCGCCAGCGGTCTCGGTCATCCTGTCCGCCGATGCGCCGCTCGGGCTGCTGTGGGAAAGCCTGCGCGCGCTCGCCGATCAAACCGATTGCGCGGTCGATATTTGCCTCGCGAACCCGCCGAAAGCCTTACGCGCCTGCGTCACGGGCCTACGCGCGGCCCCGCGCCTGCGCGCGCCCTATCGGCT
>NZ_LAJY01000721.1 GCF_000963705.1 Elstera litoralis
GGCATTTATTTTCTGTTGCCGTATCGCTAAATCCCGGAGGTCTATATATTATAGAAGCAGGTCACAACGACAACAACATGAATACAACTAAATCAGAATGGGAAATTATTACCGACAACTCTCACATAGGCGTATCTTGGCGCGATATTCGCCGTTACAAATATGACCGTATCCTTACCGAAGCCACTTTGCGTGGTTTTATCCGCGAAATAAAAATAAACAATGTAGATACATTCATAAGAAGAGCCTGGCGGAATCACAATATAACAGAATGCATCGCAAAAATCAAAAAACTTTCATTGATTACTCAACATCATGATTTCAATTTTGACGATGATATTTCTCCTGGATCTTGGCGAAATATAATAATATTGCGCCGAAATCCAGAGTGACACGTCACATTATTATCTTTGCCCCCGTCGCCTATCCCACAGCGCAATACCGCCCGCGATCACCATTAGCGCCGCGCTCACCGCCGTCACCACCGAATAACCCCAGCTATCGAGCACTTGGCCCATGCTGGCGGTGCCGATCATCAGGCCGAGATAGGTCACGGTCGTATTGAGCGACAGCACAACGCCGCGCTGCGCCCCGCCGCGGACCGACAGTAGGCCGACGAAGCAATTCAGCACCAAATGCTGCGTAAAGCCGAAGACGATCATCACCAGGATCAAGGCGGGAAACACCGATACCGCCAACGGCAGCAGCAGGAAAATCCCGATCAACGCGCCGCACGCCATCGGCAGCACCCGGCGCGCGCCGATGCGGTCAATCATGCCGCTGGTCAGCGCCGTCACCGTGAAGCCGACCCCATAGGCGAGCACCGGCACCGCGCCCAAGGCCGCGCCACTGTGCATCGCCGCGCGCACCGCCGTGCCGAGATAGGCGTAAGTGCCGTAAAACGCCGTCATATTGAGAAACCCGACGGCGAGCATCGGCAGCACCCCGGCGAGGCGGACCGCCACCCCAAGCCGATGCACAAAGCTCGTCGTTCCGCCCCGCTCCGTGCGCGGATCGGGCAGCGCGAAGGCGACTGGCATCGCCAGCAATACCGGCACCGCGAGCCCGGCGAACACGCCGCGCCAGCCGATCATCTGCGAGCAGCCCCGCCAGCGGCACACCGAGAATCAGCGCCACCGACCAGCCGAGCAGCAC
>NZ_LAJY01000722.1 GCF_000963705.1 Elstera litoralis
CGCTCGGCTTCCGCCCCGCGCCCATCGAGCGCCGCCTGCCGCCGGGTGAAACCCTCGGTCTCCAAGGCTTCGAGCCGCGCCGCCTCGATGCCGAAACCCGGATCGAGCCCATCGAGCGGGTCGCGGAACAGCCGCAGCAGGCGAGCACTCTCCCGTTCCGCTTGGGCGGTGCCGATGGTGAAACTTTGTTGGCTGCTATCGACGCGCTCCAAGGTGAACGCCAGCCGTCGCACGCCTAAGCCCGCCTCGGTGAGGCGCAGGATCAATCTTTCCAGCAGGTGCCGAAGCGCGACTTCCACGCTTTCCCGCGTGCCGATGGGCTCCACGAACGGCGTGCGTTCAGCATAGTGCGGGGCAGTTTTGTGCCAGCGGATAACTTCTGGACGATGCCCCAGCACGGCATCGAGCCGCTGCGGCAAAGTAATGCCAAAGCGATTGGCCAAGGGCGCACGCGGTTGCGCCAGCAGATCGCCGATCTGGCGCAGCCCCAAACGGTGCAAGCCCGCGAGCACCTCCGGCGCAAGCCGCAGCGCCGCAATCGGCAAGGGCGCGAGCATCTGCCGGATCGCGCCCACGGGCAAAATCCCCCCGTCGCCGAACCCCGCCCAGGCCCAGGCCGCGCCCGGCGTATCGGCCAAGGCAAGACGGAAGCTGACACCGAAATCCCGAAAGGCCGCGCCGATGTCATCCATCAACCCTGGCTCCCCACCGAAAAGACCCGCAACGCCCGTGACATCGAGCAGCACCGCCGTGTCGCCATCGGGTGCGGTGAGCGGCGACCAGCGCTGACAGCGCAAGGCAAGGCGGGCGAGCGCGGCGGCGGTCGCTTCCACATTCAGCGCTTGGGTCGGTAAATCAGGAAAGGCCGCCAGGGCATCGGCCAAGCGTTGCCCTGGGCGCAAGCCGCCCTGCTGCGCTGCCTCGGTGACAGCCGCCAGTACCAGCGCGCTGCCTTCTTTCGTGAGCAGCGCTGCTCGCAGGCCGGGCTCCCAGCCCAGCCGATCAGTCGGCCAGAACGGAAGCTGGATGGAGACGAAGCGCGTCATGATCCCAACCCGCGATAAATTCCGATGGCTGCCCGCCCCGACAGCGCTGCAACGCAACCCGCCAGATCGGGCGTTGCTCTCCCGGCTGAGGCGTTACGTGCCAGCGGGTGAGCGCCGCACTGGTCCCGCCCTTCTGCCCGCAGAGTAACGCCATGCAACCCCCCGCCTCCGCCGCAAGGTGCAGACGGCGCGAAACGGTCAAATCCCGGCTCTCAGCTTCCGCCAACACCACGGCAAAACAGCCACTGCGTAAAACCTCCTCCAGTACCCACAGCCGCTGCGTCTCGGCGACGGCTTCAAGGCTCACGATTTGCTCCGGCGCAATCCCAAAACCCGCCAAACCGGGTGGATAGAGCATCAGGGCTTTCGGTGCCCCCAGAACCAGCAGCAGCCCCGGCGCACGCGCCGCCAAAGACCCGGCCCGCAAGCGCCAAAGCCCAGGCGAGCGCCGCCGGTCCTTGCACCTCGTGCAACCCCGCCTGGGGCAATCCCCGCCACGGCAGCCGCGCGTCAAGTTCCGCCGATCCAAGCGAAATGACCTTCCTCTCGTCCCGCGTCGCCGGGCTAATCTGGCGCAGCAACGCCCGTGCGCGCGGTAAGCGCACGGCAGGCGATAGGACGGGGATTGGGGCGGAACTAAGCATGTTCCTTATATGTTCTTATTTGGAGTATAAGTCAACGCGCTGTCTTCGGTAATCCTCCCATTTTTAAGGGGGCTCGCACGTAGATTTTCCACACACTGAGCTCGGCAAACATCTTCTTCAGCCAACGGTTTTCATCCTCAAGGCTCTTCGTTTCCGAGATCATCGACGCATCCATACCCCCGTACTTGGTCCGCCATTTATAGAACGTCCCGCTGCTCGTCCGGTGTTCCCGGCATAGCTCGATAATCGGAACGCCACCCTCCGCCTGACGTAGAATGCCCATTATTTACGATTCCGTAAAAACGG
>NZ_LAJY01000723.1 GCF_000963705.1 Elstera litoralis
CTGAAGGAACAAATTCCTCTGGTTAACGCGGTTCAGGAAGCCTGATGTACGATAACAACAATGACGATGAGTGGGACGACGAGACTTTGGCGACGATCAAAATCCATACGCCGGACGATTTCGAAGGCATGCGCAAAGCCGGGCGGCTCGCGGCGGAAACCTTGGATTTCATCACGCCCCATGTTGTGCCGGGGGTGAGCACCGAAGCGCTCAATCAGCTTTGCCATGATTTCATTGTTCAAGCCGGGGCCATCCCCGCGCCTCTGGGCTATCGCGGTTTTCCGAAGTCGATCTGCACCTCGGTCAATCACGTCGTCTGCCACGGCATCCCCGACGATAAGAAGAAGCTCGAAGACGGCGATATCATCAATATCGACGTTACGGTGATTCTGGACGGCTGGTACGGCGACACAAGCCGCATGTTCTACGCGGGCAAGGTTGGCACCAAGGCGCGCAAGCTGTGCGAAATCACCTATGAAGCGATGATGCGCGGCATCGAAGTGGTGAAGCCGGGTGCGACCTTGGGCGATATCGGCCACGCCATTCAAAACGTTCGCGGAAGCGCAACGCTTTTCGGTAGTGCGCGATTTCTGTGGTCACGGTTTAGGCCGCATTTTCCACGATGCGCCGTCGATCCTGCATTTCGGCAGGCCAGGGCACGGAGCGGAAATCAAAGAAGGTATGTTTTTCACCATCGAGCCGATGATT
>NZ_LAJY01000724.1 GCF_000963705.1 Elstera litoralis
TGAAACAACCGCGTCACCATGCCTGCGAAGTGCAGTAGCAATCGAAGATGTAAAGGTAACCTCCCCTGGCTTCCATGCGGTTGATGAAGTGCTTCGGGCAATGGTTAGGCCAGCCTCGGATACAAGCCGCCGAATATCCAGAGCATCCTCGTCTCCGGCAGCAAGAGCAGCGTGAAAATCATCCATGCGGTTCATCGCCTTACGCGCTCTGTTCGCAACAATAAACATACGAGCTTCGTCTTCGGGGCTGTCATAGGTGAAAAGGCAACAAGGCAGTTGCGGCAAATCCCCCCGGCGTATCGCAGCGGCCCAGCGGTGCTGTCCGTCGATGATTACCTTGGAGCCGTCAATCCGTCTTGACACCACCAAAGGCGCACAAAGCCGCCAATCAAAGTTTGCGGCAATGCTTGCGATGAGGCGCCGCGACCCATCATTGTCGATAGATCGTTGATAGGAACTATCGACCGTCAGGGACGCGATGTGCACCCGTTCAATGCTCGGCATGCTTCCGCGGGCTTCCCCAAAGGCTATTTTCCGTTCGCTTCCCCGCTTTTGACCGGCACCCGCTTTGCTTCTCGTGCCGAACTGAGCGGATTTTCCAGGACCAATAGCGGTGATTTTCGGAATGGCTTCGGCAGTAAGACCTGCGAGAAGTTCAGGAATCTC
>NZ_LAJY01000725.1 GCF_000963705.1 Elstera litoralis
CGTAACGGTACAGGGTGGCGCTGCCGCCGACAGTATTTTCCTAAATGCAGCAACCACATCGAGCGTTAATGCGGGTGCGGGCAATGATACGATTACGATTGCTACCGGCGCTGCGACGCTTGCCACAGGAACCATCAATGGCGGCAGCGGCTCGGATACTTTGGCGCTAACCGGCAACACGGCACTGTCATCGAATCTGACAAACGTAAGTTCCATCGAAGTCTTGACCATCGCGAATACGACGACTGATGTCGGTATCGGGTCCGTTGATGGGCTCGTGGCGGCAGGGGCGACGCTGGTCATAACGACCGCTCAAACCACTGGAATACTGACCTTTACGGGCACTGCTGAGACGGACGGCCACTTCAGCATTACCGGCGGTCAAGCCAATGATGCTTTGGTCGGCGGCGCTTTGGTCGATACCATCGATGGGGGAAGTGGTGCCGATTACGTTGTCGGGATGGCGGGCAATGATTCATTGATCGGGGGCGATGGTAACGACCAAGTGATCGGCGGTCGCGACAATGATACTCTTACCGGCGGTGCCGGGGGCGATACCTTCTATTTTGGCTCAGCCGACGGCGCGGCGGCGGATCTGTCTGCTGCCAATAGTGGCGTCGATACGATCACCGATTTTACTGCGACCGATAATCTCTGTTTCAATGTCAGCGCGCTGGGTATGACGAGTAACGTAGGAACTATGAAGGTTGCCACACTGTCTTCCGGCGGCGCCACGC
>NZ_LAJY01000726.1 GCF_000963705.1 Elstera litoralis
TGCAATTCACCCGACGCGGCTGATCGAAGACCTCAGCTTTCGCACCGAACTGACGGTGCGCGAGTTGCGGCGGCTGGAAGGGCAAGACAGTAATGTCGGTGCGACCGTTGCCTTAATCAGTATTCTATCCGGCGAACCGGCGGAACTGATCGACGCCCTCGATTCGAAGGATTATTACAAGATTCAGGAGTTTCTGCTCCCTTTCTTGAAGGATTCGCTGGGGGATGGCATGATTTAGTCGCCGATCTCGCCGCCGTCTTCCACTGGCCGCCCTCGGAACTGGAAGCGCTCACGCTTACCGACCTCCGCTTCTGGCACGGCATCGCTGCGGCCTACCACGCCCGGCAAGGATAAGGGTTTGGGGAGGGGAAACCCTCCCCAAGCAGTCGCCTCTTGTGATCCCCTCACCCCAGAGCCAAGGTTCGGCAGAAAATTCGCACCACGCTGGCGGCGACCAAGGGCGATCCGGCGGCGATTGCCGGGGTTTTTTCCGAACTGTTTCCGATGCTGAAGCTATGCTTCACGGCTTTTTCATCTCCGCTAAGATTTTTGCTTCGATCTCATCGAAAAGTGTTAGGCAGCGGCTTGTATCGACCAGAAAAGCCTCGTCCATTCTGCGCACGCGATCCTTATTAAATTCTTCTGTTTCGTCTGCATAAGCGCCATAATCTCCAAATGAAAAGGAGACTAATGCAGCGAGTTTCCCCGAAATGTATCTGCAGTAA
>NZ_LAJY01000727.1 GCF_000963705.1 Elstera litoralis
GCAACCCTAAAGGAAGCCGAAGCCAAAACAGATGAAGTAGAAGCCGAAGCTAAGAGGCGCGATCAAAAAAATGAACCCGTTTACGCGTTACTTCGTAAGAATGGACAAGTTGTCGGTGCAATATACCGCGACGGCTTAGGCGAGTATGTAGGAAATGAGATCGGGCAATTTTGGGGAAGATCGGAAACCGCTGAGCAAATCGCAAATCGAGCGAAGCAAGCTAATATCGATGGGTTAACAATTGAAGTTTTTGGGAACTCTGATATGGGGCCAACGCGCTCACAAACCAGTGCAATGATGAGCAACACGCTCGGAAAAAACAAACAGCCAAAAGTAAGATCAGAAATAAATAACGAGAAAAATGATATATTTGAAATGACCAAAATATTCAAACAAAAAATAGAAGAAGAACGAAAATCATTTCAGAGCGAGACTCCTTCCGAGCACGAAACAACCGCCGAACGTTGGCAGCGGAACATTGATTGGTTCAAGACCGATCACTCCGCCTGAAGCCCTCCTTCGAGAGATTGTATCCTGCTTGTGGTGATAGGAGCCCCCCATGACCGCCGATATACGAACGATCAGCCCCCGCAGCAGTTGGCCGACTGTGCCGAAAAAACGTCGCTAAAGACGCTATGGAAACGACGGCACGGCTGGAAGCACAACGGGCCGAGGTCGAAGCCGACGCGGCGCGGCGCAATGTTGGCAACCAGCCCGTCTATGCTCTCATCTATAAAGACGAGCGCATAATTGGATATATCGAGCAATCGGGCCAATGGATCATGGATGATCCAAGTGTTAATGTTTTCGATATTGCCCAATCGACAGGCTTTCAAAATCCTCAGAAAATGTCTGATTGGATTGAAAAGAATATGAGCGGCATTACCGTCAAGAAATTTTCGGCGGGAGAAAAAAGTGCCAACCGCGATTCAAGCAAGTTACATGGTTGATAATGGCCGTGGCGTCGGAACAAAAA
>NZ_LAJY01000728.1 GCF_000963705.1 Elstera litoralis
CCGCTTATCATCTGGCGCTGCTGCGCGCCGGGGAGGCCTCCGGCAGTCTCGGGCAGAGCTTCACTCGGCTCGCGGCGCATTTGGCGGCGGCGGCGGCGCTGCGGGCGCAATTGATTTCGGCCTTAACCTATCCCGCGCTGCTGCTGGTGGTGGCGGTGATTTCGCTATCGATTGTGTTGGGCGTGGTTGTGCCGCAGTTCCGGCCCCTCTTCGCCAATGCCGGGGATCGGCTGCCTGCCGCGACGCGCCTCGTGCTCGATTTTTCCGACGCGATGCGCCAGTTCGGGCCGTTTCTCCTCTTGCTCCCCGGCGCGGTTTGGATCGGCGTTCGGCTCTATGCAGCGGCCCCGGCGCGGCGGATCGCGCTCAGCCGGGCTTTACGCCGGATTCCCGTCCTGGGGCCGACGCTGGCAGCGGCGAGCCACGCGCGCTTGGCCCGCACCCTCGGCTCGCTGCTCGAAAGCCGCGTGCCGCTGCTCGAAGCTCTGGCCCTCACCCGCGATACGGTCGGCAGCCCGGCGGCGGCGCAGGCGTTGGAGACTGTTATCGCCACGGTCCGCACCGGCGTTCCGCTGCACGCAGCCTTCGCCGAGACGGGGCTGTTTCCGGCCGCGATGGTCCATATTCTGCGTTTGGGCGCGGAAACCGGGCAGGTGGATGCGACGCTGCTGCGCCTCGCCGATCGGTTCGACGGCCAATTGCGCGACCGCTCCAAGCGCCTGCTGGCGCTATTGGAGCCCGCCTTGATCGTGACGCTTGGGGTCGTGGTCGGGGCCATCGTCGTCGCGATTCTCTCGGGCTTACTCAGTATCAATTCGCTGGCGGTGGGCCGTCCGTGAAAACCGTGATTTCATATCGTGAGGGAATTTCCATGCGCCGATCTGCCCCTATCCGCCGCGACGCGGGGTTCACCTTGGTCGAAGTGCTGGTGGTGCTGGTGATTCTGGCGCTGCTCGCCGCCGTCGCCGTGCCGAGCGTGCTGGGCTATCTTGCGGGCGCGCGCAGTGATACGGCGCGGTTGCAGATCGATAGTCTGCGCACGGCGCTCGATCTGTACCGGCTCGACGCCGGGCGCTATCCGACCGCCCAGGAAGGGTTGGGCGGGTTGGTGCAGAAACCCGCGTCCGCCCGCCGCTGGAATGGCCCTTACTTGCGCGACGGCACGCTGCCGGTCGATCCCTGGGGCCGCGCCTTTCTCTACCGCGCCGATGCGCGCGGCGGCGGCTACGAGCTTATCTCCTTCGGCAGCGACGGGCGCGAAGGCGGCACGGGCGAAGACACTGATATTGCCGTGCGCAGCCGATGACCAATTCCAGCCGCGCCGCCGGTTTCACGCTCGTCGAAACCCTGATCGCCCTCGCCTTGATCGCGCTGGCGACGGCGCTGATCGCCCCCAATGTCTCGCGCGTTACCGGCGCGATGGGGCTTGAGGGCACGGCGGACGATGTGGCGCGGGCGTTGCGCCTCGCGCGCTGGCAGGCGCTGGTTGGCGGCGGCACGGTGATCGTCACCCTCGATCCGGTGACGCACCGGCTGATCGGCCCGACGCCCGCGACCTCGCTTGCCCTGCCGGACGGGGGTGACGCTGGAAGCGCGCGGGGGCCGAGGGGCTCGGCTTCGTCTTTCTGGCCGATGGCAGCGCGAGCGGTGGCAGGCTGCGGCTCATCAAAGGGGGCGATAGCGCCTTGGTCACGGTCGATTGGCTGACCGGGGCCGTGGGCGTCGTCCGGGAGGCCACGGGCGGATGAGCGATGCGCGCGGCTTTTCGCTGATCGAAGTGCTGGCGGCGCTGGTGGTGCTGGCCCTGGCGCTCGGCTATGGCAGCGGAATTCTGTCGCAATCAGCGGAAGCCGTGCGCCGGGCCGATGCGCAAAGCCAAGCCTTCGCCCAGGCCGAATCGCTGCTGGCGGAAGTGGGCTTAGTCTACCCGTTACGCGCCGGGTCTTTTTACCGGGGACACGCCGGAAGGCGCGCGCTGGCGGCTTGATATCGCGCCGGTTTCGGCGGCGGAAACGCTGACGCGGCCGCTCTATGAGGTGACGGCAACGCTGGCCTGGGGGTTCGGCCCAGCGGCGCGGCGGGTTGTGCTGGTGACGCGGCGCGTTGATCGGGGGACGTTATGAACGCCCGGTTTTGGCCGCGCGCGGCGGGGCTGACGCTGATCGAAATTCTCGTGACCCTCGCCGTCCTCGGGTTGGCGCTGATGTTGCTGGGGAACGGGCTGCGCCTCACGTTTGCGGCCCAGGGGCGAATCAGTGCCGCCGCTCAGGTTTTGGAAGAGCGGCAGGCGGCGGTGGAACGGCTGCGCGCGCTCGCGCTACGGGCGACACCCTTGGCGTTGCGCCGGGGCGATGGCGGTTTGACGCAGGCCTTCATCGGCACGACCGACCGGGCTGGCCTGGGGCGTCGATGGGCTGGCCGAAGCCGCGCACCCCGGTTTGCACGCGGTGGCCCTGCGCCTGGAGGCGGGAGCGTTGATCCTGGATTATCGGGCGTGGGGGCACCGGGCGACGCGGCGGCGCGGAGCCTGTTGCTGCCGGGGGTTGCGGCGCTGCGCCTTACCTATTTCGGGCGCGCCAACGGGATGGGCGCGCCGGTCTGGCAGGACGAATGGCCCGCGCAAGAACAGGTTCCTCGGCTGCTGCGCCTCACGCTGACCTTCGCCGATGGCGCGCCTTCCTTAGGGATAAGCCTGCCGCTTGGCACCCTCGACGCCACGCCGCTCGATGCGCTGGCCCTGAGCGCCGAGATGACCCGGCAGTTCGATCGTCTCGCGGGAGCGCTCGGCCTGAGCGCGGCGGGGCGATTGTGACGCGGGCGGGTGGCTTCATTCTGGTTGCGGCCCTATGGTTGGCGGCGGTGCTGGCGCTGGCCTTGCAGGTAACGGCGAGCCGGGGCGCGGTGGCGGTGACGGCGGCGGATGCTGTGCGGGCGCTGGCGGAAGGGCGCGCGGCGGCGGAAGGGGCCGTCGAGGATCTGCTCGCCCGCCTGCCGAGCGCGCCCAGCGATGGCCGCGTGCGGGTGCGTCCTATCGGCGAGGTCCCGGTTCTC
>NZ_LAJY01000729.1 GCF_000963705.1 Elstera litoralis
GACCCTAGAGCGGTCTGCCAACCGTTCGAGGATGTGCGCGAAACGGCTCCAATATAGGCTTCATGTGCCTGTAGATATTGTCCTATAGTGTCGGGTGATTTTGATTCCCCCGCGATTTTCTCTAATTTATCTAATAATTTAACGGCGTCGTTCAATCTATTCGGCCAAGTGTGATTAAGCAGAGAACGCCTTGGCTATAGGTACGGGCGATCAACCCTTCTCGAAGATTTAAATTTGCATTGGTGGTTAACCGTTCTGCATTTGCCAATTGGGTTATCGTTTCGCCCTCTCGCTTCAAGAGTGAATAGGTGCGGGCGAGGTCGAGGGTGGTTTTATGTCTCTGACTCAAGGTCTGTTCGATAGGAAGTTTCTCTAAGCGCCGATGGGCCGCAAGATAATTATCCAATGCTTCTTCGTATCGGGGCGGGTTACTCTCGCTGAGGCTGTCGCCCGCAAGCGCAAGAGCCTCTGCGACCCGCGCGACATTCGCGGTATCGGTTTCTCTGCCGAAGCTGGCGACAAAATCACGAACGCCCGAAAGTAACGCTTCAGTACGGCGGGGTGTCGCATTGCGGTGGGCATATATGTTGTTCAGGGCGACCCGCGAGACGATGCGGCGGGTACTGATATCCGACGATTTTGAGAAGCGATTAACAGTCTCCTCATTAAGTGCTAACGCCTCTGTTCTGCGCCCAGTACGGTAAAGGGCATAACCCTTCTGTAGTAAGGCATAGGCGATGTAATAATCTTTATTAGAAATGC
>NZ_LAJY01000073.1 GCF_000963705.1 Elstera litoralis
GCGGTTGCTGCCGATAGCTATTGGACGCAAACGCGCATCGAGGCGGCTGAGTTTCTGTGGGGCGAGGATAATCTTGGGCCGGGCGACGGTGCGATTGCAGCGGGGGCGCTCGCCGAGGTGAATATTACTGTCGCGAGCCAAGTGCTGATTCCATCGGCGGGGCTCGGTGGGTTGACGCGCGTGCTCGCCCGCCATTACGGCTGCTGGCCGACCTCGATGACGCCTTCCGCCGCGCTCGCCGGAATCGCTCAACAACGCTCAGACGCTGCCGAACTGTCGCAAAAAGCCGCCGTCACCGCCTATGATCCGGCGACGGTGCAGTTCAAAGCCAATAGTTTCGATGTCGTCGCGGCCCATGAAATTCTAACGCCGGTCGCCAATAAGGCCCGGCTGATCCAGCAGATCGTCCGCGCCGCCAAACGCGGCGGCACGGTGATGATTACCGAGATGGTGCTGACCGAATTGGGCGTTGCCAGTCTCGGCGGCACCAGTCGGCGCTCAGCGGCGGCGGGGGTTGCCTTGCAGGCCTGGTTGAAACTCCTGAACCCGGCCCCGCAGCTTTGGTCGCACGCGCAGATGATGGAGACATTCTTCTCCCTCAACGTCGATGCCGACAGCAAAAATATCAGCCCGGCCTATGTGGAGCGGATCAATAAAATCTGGGGCGAACTTTCGGGGAAACTTGAGGCCGGGACCATCCCGCGCCCGCTGCTGCCGACCGTCGCCACCGATTCGGAACGCTGGGCCGCCTTCCGCACGGCGCTGGATGAGGATGCTATCGCCATGACCCGTTACACCATCAAGATCTGAGCCGCCGCCTCCGCCTCAGTCACGGTTTCCGCTGCGCCGAGGGCGAGCAGGGCGAGCGCTAAGGTGGCCTGCACCGTCGCGCGCGCTTGAACACCCTCCTCGGCATCGGCGGCACAGAGGGCGGGAAACAGCAGCTCTTCCACTGTCGCGCCGCGTAAGAGATGCACCGTAATCGGCTTTTCTGGTCGCCGTTCCGCCTCGCCGCCGCCGCCCTTCAGCACGGCCAAACGGGGACGGTTCAGGCGTTTCGACGCTTCCAAATGCAGGTGAATATAAGGCGGGTGGAACACGCCATCGACCCCCGCTGCCGCCGCGAACGGGTTCAGCAGCCGCGCCACCGTATTCATCGGCGAGCGCAGCCCCAAGATGCCGCGCAACCCCAGCAGCCGCGCCAACCCCGGCGCGAGCACATTCGTCGGTACGAAGGCGATTCCGCCGCGATCCAGCGCCGCGCGCGTTTCGGCGTCGGTCGCGGTAATGGGAATGCCGGTTTCGGCCAATCCCGCCCCAATCGCCTCCCGCCCTGGCCCGCCGGGCAGCCCGTGGACCAAAAACGCGCTTGCCGCTGGCGGCAATCAGTGTCGCCGCGTGCAGAAAATGCGCCGCGCCGCGCGTGCGCCCATCGGCATAGGACGGCCAGTCGAGATCGACGCCGCCCACATCCCACGCCGGGAGTTCCGTGCGCGCAGCGTCGACCAAGCCCGCCATTTCGTCCGGGTCTTCGCCGCGATAGCGCAACAGCATGAGGAAGGCCCCCACCTGCTCGGGCAAGGCCCGACCGTCGAGAACTTGATGCAGCGCGTCCTGCGCTTCTTCGCGGGTTAACGAGCGCGAGCGCCCCGGCCCTCGGCCTAAGGTGCGGACGTAAGGGGCGAAAGAATGGGTATCGTGAACGCTCATGCCGCCGGGGCAACCTCCAAGACCGAAGAAATCCGATCCTGAGTCTGCGCTAAAGCCGTCCCAATCAGCAAGAGGGTCGGCCCGTCAAACCGCCCATCGGCCAGCGCGAAGGGTAATTCGGCCAAATTGCTGATGGTTTCGCGCTGGTGCGGCAGCGAGGCATTTTCCACCGCCACCGCCGGGGTTGCCGGATCGAGCCCCGCCGCGATCAGGTCGCGCGCGAGCCGCCCCGCCGCCGCCTTGCCCATATAGAGCGCCAGCGTGCCCCCGGCTTTGGCGAGCCCGGCCCAATGATCGGCCATTCCGTCTTCGGTCTGCGCGGTGGCAAGGGTAAGAGTGCGGGCGACGCCCCGTTGCGTGAGGGAACAACGGAGCGCCGCCGCTGCCCCCAGCGCCGCAGTGACGCCAGGGACAAGCTCGCTCGATACGCCATGCGCATCGAGATAAGAAATTTCTTCACTGGCCCGGCCGAAGACGCCGGGATCGCCGCCCTTGAGCCGGACGACGCGGCCGCCGGTGCGGGCGGCGGCGAGTAGGGCTTCGTTGATGGCCGCCTGCGGCATCGAGCTTTTATCGCCGCAGCGTTTGCCGACCGAAATCAGCTTGGCTTCGCGTTTCGCCAGCCGCAGCACGCCGTCGCCGACCAAAGCATCGTAGAGAATAATATCGGCGGCCCCGATCAGCCGGGCGGCTTTCAAGGTCAGCAATTCGGGATCGCCCGGCCCGGCGCCGACGAGGGCAACAGGATAGGATGGCATCGGGTGGTCCGAGGCCAAGGCCTCCGCTATCGCGGCCTCGGCAGCTTCAGCCTGCCCGGCGAGCGCCAAATCGGCAATTCGGCCCGCGAGCATAGTTTCCCAGAAAGCCTTTCGACGCGAGGCGTCCGGTAAAGCCGCCGTCACCCGCTCCCGCCAGCGCCCGGCGAGGCTGGCCAGCAGCCCGTAACCGGGGGGAATGGCTTTCTCCAGCACCGCGCGCAGCAGTCGCGCCAGAATCGGGGCCGTGCCGCCGGTCGAAACCGCCACGGTGACGGGGCCGCGCTCGATCATCGCCGGCAGAATGAAATCGCAGTAGCTCGGCGTATCGGCGACATTCAGCGGCACGCGCACGGCACTAGCGGCGGCGCGCAGGGCGGCAAGATCGATCTCGTCCCCCACGGGGGCGGCGATGATGAAGCGGAACGGCGTCAAATCGGCCCCCGCCGCCAGCCGGTCCCAGCGGACCACCTTGGCTCCCGCGCGGGCGACGAGACGGGCTTTCGCGTCGGCCAGATCGCCCGAACCGAGCACCAGAACCGGCACATCCTTCAGGTCGAAAAATACCGGGAAGTGCGACAGCCTGCCCGAGGCATCCGGCACTTCACGCGACAAGCGAGGCGTCGGCATGGCGCAAGAATCCTTTCAGTTCGGAAATGCAGGAACCGCAGTTGGTGCCCGCCTTCAGCAACGCACCGATCGCTTCGACGCTGGTCGCCTCCCCGGAGGCGACGACGGCGCGGATGCGCGCGGCACTCACCTGAAAACAGGCGCAGACCATCGGCCCGGCACTGGGGGCCGCGACGCGCCCGGCGAGCACCTCTTGCGCGTTGGCAAGGCTGGGTTCGGTAAAGAAGGGCAGCAGATGATCCATCTCCGGCCCGCGCCCCAGTATCAGCGCCGCCACCAGCTTGCCCTCGTTCAAATAGGCCCCGCGCCAGCGCCCGCGCGCCGGATCGACCAGGGTTAGCGGAACGCACTCGTCGGCGGTATCGCCCAGCAGCGCCGCCAGTAGTGCTGCGCCATCGGGCACCGCGTCGCTCTCAGGCAAGGCCCAAAGATCGACGGCCCAGGCATCGCCCAAGGGCCGCTTGCACCAGAACAGGCCCGGCAGATCGCCTTGCGCCAAGGGGTCCGGCGCGTCGCGCAGCAGCGCATAGCCGTGCCACAGTGGGGCGAGACGGGTAAGGGAAACGGGGGTGAATTTCAACTCCGGCTGGCCCGACAGCGGATCGACGTTCGGGGCAATCACCCGGCCCACGGCCCCGCCGCTGCACCACGCGCCGTTCCAATGCATCGAAGCGAAAACCTCGCCGCGCGGCTGAGACTCGGCAATCGCGGCCAGACGGATCGCCGTTCCGGTGGCGCTACTGAGCCGAACCAGATCGCCCTCAGCCACGCCCAAGGCCGCCGCATCCTGCGGGTTGATCGTCACGGTCGGGCGCGGCTGATGGTTCATCAGCCGGGGCGTTGATCCGGTCCGGCCCATCGTGTGCCATTGATCGCGCACGCGGCCCGTGTTCAGCACTAACGGAAAATCGGGGCTGGTTTGGCTCAGCGGTGCCATCGGCCCCGTGGGGATGAAGCGCGCGCGGCCATCGGGGGTAAAGAAGCCGCCATTGGCGAAGAAGCGCGTCTCCAGGCTGGGGGCCTCGCCCGCCCGCCACGGCCAGCAGAAGGGCGGCAGCGAGTCATAGGCATCGTTCGAAAGCCCCACGGCCCCGCCCAAATCGAAATCGCGGCGTCCCTCATTCTCGAAAGCCGAGAGGGCCGCGTGTTCGCGGAAAACATCGGCCGACGTTTCATAGGCGAAAGCCCCGGCAAAGCCCAAGCGCTGCCCAATCTGCGCCAGCGCCCACCAATCGGGCTTTGCCTCCCCTTCGGGCGCGCGGAAGGCCCGCTGGCGCGAAATTCGCCGTTCGGAATTGGTAACGGTGCCGTCCTTCTCGCCCCAGGTTGCGGCGGGCAGCAGAAAATGCGCATAGCGCGCCGTTTCAGTATCGGCCACGCAATCCGAGAGAATCACCGTTGGGCAGCGTTCCAAGGCGGCCTGGATGAGATCGGCATCGGGCAGGCTCGCGAGCGGATTGGTCGCCAAAATCCACAGGAATTTAATTTTCCCATCCGCCACCGCCTGAAAGAGATCGACGGCTTTCAGCCCCGGCTTCTGCGCCAGATTGGCAGCATTCCAGAAGCGCTGCACCCGGTCGCGGTCGGCCTCAGACGCAAAATCCATATGGGCGGCGAGTTGGTTGGCGAGCCCGCCGACTTCGCGCCCGCCCATCGCGTTCGGCTGGCCGGTGATCGAGAACGGGCCGCAACCGGGGGGTGCCGATGCGCCCCGTCGCCAGATGCACATTCAGAATCGCCGACACGCTATCGCTGCCGTGGCTCGACTGATTGATGCCCTGGCTGAACACCGTCACCACCTTCGGCGTGTCGATGAAGAGCTTATAGAAGGCGGCAATCTGCACGGGCGACAGGCCGGTCGTATCGGCCACCGTCGCAAGATCGGGCGCGGCAGCGACGGCTTCGGCAAGACCGCGCGTGTGATCGGCGACATAGGCGGCCTTCACCGCCCCGGCCTCGGCAATCGCCCGCAGCAAGCCGCTGAACAACGCAATGTCGGAGCCGCCGCGCAGGGGCAGATGCAGATCGGCGTCGGCTGTGGTGGCGGTTTGGCGCGGGTCGAGCACGATGATCTTCAGCCCCCGGCGTTTCCGCGCCGCCAGCAGGCGTTGAAACAGCACCGGATGACACCAGGCCGTATTGCTGCCGACCAGCACGACCAGATCGGCTAATTCCCAATCGTCATAGAGGCCGGGCACCGTATCGGAACCAAAACTCTGCTTATGCCCGGCCACAGTGGAGGCCATGCACAGGCGCGAGTTGGTATCGACGTTGCTTGTTCCAATAAAACCTTTGGCCAGCTTATTGAGAACGTAATAATCCTCGGTCAACAACTGCCCCGAGCCGTAGAAAGCGACCGCTTCCGGCCCGTCATCCGCCAGGACCTCTTGTAATCGCGCGCCGATTTCGTCCAACGCGAGATCCCAGGGAACCGGCGCACCGTCCCATAGGGGCTGCGTGAGCCGATGGGGCAGGGTGAGGCTTTCCGCCAAAGCCGAGCCTTTCGAGCACAGCCGCCCCTTATTGGCTGGATGGGCGGCATCGCCGCGCACCGACACGCCCGCGCCGCCATCGGCCGAGAGAATCTCCACGCCGCAGCCGACCCCGCAATAGGGGCAGGTCGTGCGTTGTAGAACGGTGAGGGCGGAAGCTCCGGCGGCGGCGTCGGTCATGGCGGTTACTCGGCGGCAGCGGCGCTGAGGGCGGCTATATCGAGTTTCAGGCGGTCGCCTTCGAGTGCCACCGGCAGGCTGAGAACCTGCCCCTCGTCGGCCCCTTGGGCACGGCCCGAGGCGAGGCTAATCACCCAACCGTGCAGCGGACAGGTAACGCAATCGCCGTGAACGATGCCGTCCGACAGCGGCCCCTGCTTATGGGGGCAGCGGTCTTCGAGCGCGAAGAATTTGCCCTCGGCGGTGCGGAAAATCGCGAGTTGCCGCCCGGCGAACATCAGCTTACGCGCGCCCTGGCTGGGCACATCCGCCGCCGGGCCAATATCGAGCCAAAGGGCCATTTACGCCTCCACCAGCATCGGTTTGAACTCATTCGCATCGACGCCGCCAACGCGCTCGGCCCAGGGGTCGATCTGCGCGAAGCTTTGGGCATAGGCGAAGCGGGAGGCCAGCGCGCGGCGGGCTTCCTCATCGTCTAGTAGGCGGGATTTCACATAGGCGAGCCCGACGCGCTCCACCCACGGCGCCGTGCGCTCCAGATAGCGCGCTTCCTCGCGGTAGAGCTGCAAGAAGGCGGCGCAATATTCGAGCACCTCTTCCTCGGTGGTGACCTTGACGAGGAAGTCGCAGCCGCGCAGTGCGATACCGGCATTGCCGCCAATCAGCAGTTCCCAACCGCTATCGACCGCGATGACGCCGAAATCCTTAATCGAGGCTTCGGCGCAGTTGCGCGGGCAGCCGGAGACGGCGAGCTTCACCTTATGGGGATGCCAGGAGCCCCAGGTCATCCGCTCCAGCTTAATGCCCATGCCGGTCGAATCTTGCGTGCCAAAGCGGCACCATTCCGAGCCGACGCAGGTTTTCACCGTGCGCAGTGCCTTGCCGTAACCGTGGCCCGAAACCATGCCCGCCGCATTCAGATCGGCCCAAACGCCCAGCAAATCTTCCTTTTTCACGCCAAGCAGATCAATGCGCTGCCCGCCCGTCACCTTAACGCTGGGGATTTCATACTTATCGACGACATCGGCAATCGCGCGCAGCTCGCCGGAGGTGGTGACGCCGCCCCACATGCGCGGAATGACCGAAAACGTCCCATCCTTTTGAATATTGGCGTGGGCGCGCTCGTTAATGAAGCGCGAGCGGCTATCGTCCTGATACTCACCCGGCCAGGCGCAGAGCAGATAGAAATTCAACGCCGGACGGCAGGAGGCGCAGCCGCCGGGCGTGCGCCAGTCCAAGGTTTTCATGACCTGCGGAATGCTCTTCAGGTGCTGGTCGCGGATCGCGGCGCGGACGAACTCATGGGAATGGTCGGTGCAACCGCAGACGCTTTCAACCGTCTTAGCCTCATACTCGCCGCCGAGCGCAAGCGCGAGCAGCCCTTCCACTTTCGACGAGCAGGAGCCGCAGGAGGCGGCGGCCTTGGTCGTGACCTTCACCTCTTTCAGGGTGGTCAGGCCCTTGTCAGCAATCGCGGCCAGGATCGTGCCTTTGCACACGCCATTGCAGCCGCAAATTTCGGTCTCATCGGGCAGATCGGCCAAGCCAGAATCGCTCGCGCCGCTCGCCGTCAGCCCCGGCCCGAAGATCACGGTATCGCGCAGATCGCCGAGGGGGGTGGCTTTGTCCAGCAGATCGACGTACCAGCCGCCGTCCTTGGCGTCGCCATAGAGCACCGCGCCGACGAGAATGTCGTCCTTCAGCACGAGGCGTTTATACACACCGCGCGACCCATCGCGCAGAATAATATCCTCGCAGCCCTCGCCGCCGTTGAACTGGCCGACCGAAAGCATATCGATGCCCGTTACCTTCAGGCGCGTCGGTGGTTGAATCGGACGGTAAGCGCTGGCGGTTTTGCCGGTGAGATGATCGGCGCAGACTTTCGCCTGGTCCCAAATCGGCGCGACCAGCCCAACCATTTGGCCGTTATGCTCAGTGCATTCGCCGACTGCGTAGATCGACGGATCGGAGGTGCAGAGCCCGTCATCGACAATCACGCCGCGATTGCAAGCAAGGCCCGAGGCTTGGGCGAGGGCCATATTCGGGCGAATCCCCGCCGCCATCACCACGAGGTCGGCGGGAATTTGCCGCCCGTCCTTAAGGCGCACGGCCTGCACCCGGTCCGCGCCAATCAGCGCTTCCGTCACCGCGCCGGTGATGATGTCGATACCGCGCTGGGTTAGATCGTCCGCCAGCAAACCCGCCGCCGCCGGATCGAGCTGACGCTCCATCAACGTTTCCATCAGATGAATAACGCTGACTTTCATGCCCTGGGCCGCCAGCCCATTGGCGGCTTCGAGCCCGAGCAGCCCGCCGCCGATCACCACGGCATCGCGGTAGCGCTGCGCTGCCGACAGCATCGTGTCGACATCCGACATATCGCGAAACGCGCAAACCCCCGGCAACTCCTTGCCCGGCACCGGCAGAATGAACGGGTTGGAGCCCGTCGCCAGCAGCAGCTTATCGTAAGAAACCACACGGCCCGAGGCGGTCGTCACCTGCTTTTGCGCCGGATCGAGGACAATCGCCGCGTCGCCCGCGATCAGCTCGATACCGTTCGCATCATACCAATCGCGGCTATTGATGACGATTTCATCAAAGCTCTTCTCCCCCGCCAGCACCGGCGAGAGCAGAATACGGTTATAGTTTACGTGCGGTTCGGCCCCGATCACGGTCACGCAGTAGCGTTGGGGATCGCGTTTCAGCACCTCTTCGACGGTGCGCATTCCGGCCATACCATTGCCGATAACCAGCAGGCGCGAACGGTCGGGGGAAATTTGGTCTCGCATGGCGTGTCTCCGGTCGGGGCAGCGTTACGCGGCCGCCGGGTGGCGATGGCGTTCGTAGAGGAATTTCAGCACCGCCGCGCGGCAGCCCACGTAGGTGGGATCGGCAGCCAGCGCCAGCCGGTCGCGCGGGCGGGCCAGCGGCACGGTGAGCACTTCGCCGATCGTGGCGGCGGGGCCGTTGGTCATCATCACGATGCGGTCGGAGAGCAGCACCGCCTCATCGACATCATGGGTAATCATCAGCACCGTATTGTTGAGCTGCTGCTGAAGCCCCATCACCGTATCTTGAAGCTGAGCGCGGGTGAGGGCGTCGAGCGCGCCGAAAGGCTCATCCATCAGCAGAACCTTCGGCTCCATTGCCAGCGCCCGGGCAATGCCGACGCGCTGCTTCATGCCGCCAGAAATCTCGTTCGGGCGGCGCACGAGTGCGTGGCTCATGTTCACGAGATCGAGATTATGGCGCACCCAGTCGCGCCGCTCGGCCCGGCTTTTGGTCTTGCCGAAGACTTTATCGACCGCAAGGCGAACATTCTCTTCCACCGTCAACCACGGCAGCAGCGAATGATTTTGGAAAACGACGGCGCGGTCTGGCCCCGGCTCGTTCACTTCCCGATTCTCCAGCAGCACGCCGCCCGTGGTGGCTTGCAACAGCCCAGCGACGATATTGAGCAGGGTCGATTTCCCGCAGCCCGAGTGGCCGATGATGGCCAGAAACTCGCCGCGCTGAATATCGAGGGAGACATTCTGAAGCACGACATTGGTGCCGAACTGAATGCCGACGTTGCTGATTTGCAGATAGGGTTTCGTCATGATTCCGGTCTCCCTTACGCTTTGGCGCCACGGGCGCAGAGAGCCCCGACGCCCGCAATCACCCGGTCGAGGCAGAAGCCGACCAGACCGACGTAGACGAGGGCGACGATGATGTCGGAGATGTTGGAGCTGTTCCACGCATCCCAAATGAAGAACCCGATGCCGACGCCGCCAATCAGCATTTCAGCGGCAATAATGGCGAGCCACGACAGGCCGATCCCGATGCGCAGGCCGGTGAAAATGTACGGAACCGTGGAGGGCAGCACGATCTTGAAGAAAAACTCCAAGTGATTAAGCCGCAAGACCGCCGCGACATTGCGGTAATCCTGCGGAATTGCCCGCACACCGACCGAGGTATTAATCAGGATCGGCCAGACCGAGGTAATGAAGATCACGAAAATCGCCGACGGGTTGCTGTCGCGGAAGGCGGCCAGCGAGAGCGGCAGCCACGCCAGCGGCGGAATGGTGCGTAGGATTTGGAACAAAGGGTCGAGCCCGCGCATCGCCATCTGGCTTTGGCCCAGCAGCACGCCAGTGAGAATGCCCACCACCGCCGCAATCGCAAACCCCTGGCCGACGCGGGTTAGGCTCGCGAGAATATGCCAGAACAGCCCCTTATCGAGCCCGCCCCGGTCGTAGAAGGGATCGACGATCAAGTCGAAACTTTGCTGGATAATGAGGCTGGGCGAGGGCAGCGCCGCCTTCGGCCCGCTGGCCGCGAGTTCCCATAGGCCGATCAGCACCACCAGCATCACCAAGGGCGGCAGAACCCGCGCCGCCACCGATTTGCCGATCGCGGCAAAGGCGGGTAAGCGCGGCAGCGTTAGGCCGGGTGGTGTCGAAGGAAGGGGCGTATCGGTCATGGGAACTCTCCTGGCAGGAACGGGCGGGGGCGGCGACGGGATCAGATGCGCTTGATCTTTTGGGCGGCCAGATAGGCTTGCGGATTGGCGGGGTCGAACTTGATGCCGTCGAAGAAGGTTTCGACGCCCCGGCTGGTGCCTTCCGGCCCGGCGGCCCCAATCAGCTTGGCGGCATCGCGCCACAGGTCTTGCCGGTTCACGGCTTTGATTGTGCCGGCGAGGTCGGTTTCCGGCGCAACGACGCCCCAGCGGATATTTTCCGTCAGGAACCACAGATCATGGCTTTGGAACGGGTAGGAGGCGTGGTCGGCCCAATATTTCATCAGATAGGGAGCGTTGGTTTCTTTGCGGCCCGTGCCGAAATCGAATTCGCCCTTCGTCCGCCCGATGATGTCGGCGACCGGCACGTTGAACCACGCGCGTTTGCCGACAATCGTGCACATTTCTTCTTTATTTTCGGGCTTGTCGCACCATTGTTGCGCTTCGAGCACGGCGGCGATCAAAGCGACCGTCGCTTTCGGGTTCTTCTCGATCCACTCCGTGCGCAGGGCGAGGCTCTTTTCCGGGTGATCCTTCCAGAACTCGCCGGTGCTGACGGCGGTATAGCCGATGCCCTGGTTCACCAACTGGGCATTCCACGGCTCGCCGACGCAGAAGGCTTCCATCGAGCCGACTTTCATATTCGCCACCATTTGCGGGGGCGGCACGACGATGGTTTGAACATCCTTATCCGGGTCGATCCCGCCAGCGGCGAGCCAATAGCGGATCCATAAATCATGGGTCCCGCCCCGGAAGGTCATGGCGATTTTGATTTCCTTGCCGCTGGCGGCAACGCCCTTGAATACATCCTTCAAGGGGGCCGCGTTCAGGCCGACCTTCAGGTCTTTATAGGCGTTCGAGACCGAGATCGCCTGACCATTGGTATTGAGGCGCAGGACGATGGACATCGGCACCGGCTGGCCGTTTTTGGTGATCTTGCCGAGCTGCATATGGTAGGGCATCGGGGTCAGAATATGCGCCCCGTCGATGCCGCCGCCGCCCGAACCGAGTTCGAGATTATCGCGCGTCGTCCCCCAGCTCGCCTGTTTCACCACCTCCACATCGGGCATGCCGTGCTTGGTGAAAAAGCCTTTTTCCTTAGCGATAATCAGCGGGCTCGCGTCGGTCAGCGCGATATAGCCCAAGGTGGCTTTCGTGGTTTCAACCCCGGCCCCTTGGGCAAAAGCGCCCGCCGGAAACAGGGATTTGGCAGCGGCCAGGGTGGCGGCCATGCCGGAAGTTTTTCAGCAGCGTCCGGCGGGAAAAATCACGCATGGGTCAAACTCCTTAAGCGGCGGAAAAAGCAAGGTCGAAAAGATCGGCGCGCTGGCAGCGGGCGACGGCGGCAGGCTCGGTTTCGGGCGGCAC
>NZ_LAJY01000730.1 GCF_000963705.1 Elstera litoralis
TTATATAAATCAGTATGTTATCGTAACTGAGCGTAGCCGGTGAAACCCAGGGAACTACGTTGACATCGTAGGGGTCACAGGTTCAATCCCTGTCGCGCCCACCATTTTCTGAAAATAGCTCAGAGACTTATAGGTGGACCGGAAAACGGCTGATAGCTGGGTTTCGTGACCTGCCTTGGGAAATTTCCTCCAGTTTGAAGTAGAGTCTGATCCCTTGAGAGGACGGGCTTATGAAGCGCAGCAGGTTCAGCGAAGAGCAGATCATCGGCATTCTGAAGGAACGGGAGGCCGGGGCGGTTACGGCGGATGTATGCCGCCGTCATGGGATATCGAACGCGACTTTTTACAAATGGAAAGCCAAGTACGGCGGTCTCGAGGTTTAGGAGGCGCGTCGGCTGAAGGCACTTGAGGACGAAAAACGCCCGGCTCAAGAAGCTTTTGGCGGAATCGATGCTGAACGAGGCCGGGTTACGCGATCTTCTTGGAAAAAAAAAATGGTAGGGCCCGCCGCCAAGCGAGAAGCTGTCGCCCATCTGCGAAATCGGTTCGAGATGAGCGAGCGTCGGGCCTGTGCGGTGATTGCGGCGGATCGCGCGATGATCCACTACCGCTCGATCCGGCCAGATGACAGGGCCTTGCGGGCACGGCTTCGCAGCCTTGCCCAAGAACGCCGCCGGTTTGGCTATCGGCGCTTGTTCATTCTGCTGCGTCGGGAGGGAGAGACTTCCGGGATTACACGCCTTTACCGGCTTTACCGCGAGGAAGGTTTGGCCGATGCGCTTTGCGCGTCAAACGCGCTGGCGGTTCGCAAGCGGCGGGCTCGGCGCAAAGCCATTGGCACCCGCGCCCCGATCCTGGTGGCGGCCCGGCCCAATGCCCGCGGGTCGCTCGATTTTGTTCACGACCAACTGGACAGCGGGCGGCGGTTTCGGGTGCTCAACATCGTCGATGATGTGACGCGGGAATGTTTGGCCGCGGTTCCCGACACGTCAATCTCCGGTCTGAGGGGCGCTCGCGAACTGACGGCGCTGGTGGCTCAGCGGGGAAAACCGGGGATGATTGTTTCCGATAATGGAACCGAACTAACCTCCAACGCCGTGCTGAAATGGGCTCAGGACACCAAGATCACATGGCACTACATCGCCCCCGGCAAACCGATGCAGAATGGGTACAGCGAGAGTTTGGCTTACGCCGGCCTACGGCTCAACGGCCGAATGCGGGACGAGTTGCTCAATGAAACCCTGTTCACCAGCATGGCTCAAGCGCGGGCCGTCATTGCCGCCTGGGTGGCCGATTATAACATCGTCCGACCGCATTCGGCGTTGGGGTACCAGACACCAGCAGCGCACGCGGCAAAACTCAAAGCAATGGGGCCAGTCTCTCCGCCCGTTCCGGGCTCCGAGCCCGGCCCCATTGCCGATACCGCACCAAACAACGTAACTTTACCCCAGGCTCTACTTTCAGCCGGATGAAAGTTCCAAGGCAGGTCAAAGGGGGCTCTTGAAAAATAACCCGGCCATCCCGACACCGGCAGATGGCCGAGGCCGCAGTAGCGGGATGGGCTTGGAAGTTGGGGCGAGCGGCCCCTCAACGGTTCACTTAGCCGTGCGCACCGAGACGGGCGAGTATCATCTCGAAGCGCTGCCCGGCTAGATGGACCGTATCGAGAAGCTGATCGTCGACCTCATCGTCATCCAGGCTGGCAAGATCCTTCCCGTCGCTCTTTTGGCCGAGTTGCTCGACGGTAGAGCGCATACGGGTGGCCATGAACAACGCAATCGCCCGATAAAAGCGCGCTGAGAAGGCCGTATCTTGCCCAAAGCGGCGAAGCAAAAGATCGTGGGGCACTTCCAAGCAAACGAGACCTTCCTGACATTGAACGGTTGCCGTGGCCGGGCGCTGGTCCACGAGTGAGATTTCTCCGACGATATCGCCAGCC
>NZ_LAJY01000731.1 GCF_000963705.1 Elstera litoralis
AACGGCCTATTCTTTCGATCCGACGGATTTGGGGGAGTTGGTTTCAACCGCCGTGGGCCGCACCAATGTAAAACCTACCCACCATCAGCAAGTACCCTTAATTCTTGCGCAGACGGCTAAGGATGCCGATGTTACGCCCAAGCAACTCCGGTCGGGCCTACCGCGTTTTCAGGATAGTGTGCAAGGCTTCGGCCTTAAGGGGATCGACTCTTTGGTGGAGTTCGGAAGCCTTGCGGTAACTGCTAAAGAATATGCAGGTGATTGGACGGAGCGGAATGGGCTGATTGTTGATTTCTTCAGGAAGCTTAAAGCCGGTCGCCTACAAGATAATCGTAGTATTGCAGAAATTATGGCAGAGGCTGTAAAAAAAGGGGAAAGCCCTGCGCAAGCGGCTCTTACCGCGATGGCTGCAGAAAAGGACGGTGGTCAAGCCAGCCTAGCCAAGATATTTGGGCAGGGGACGCGGAATCAGGATTTTGCTCAGTATCTTCTGGAAAAACGGGCCGATATTGCTGAATCTGGTTTTGCCCTTAAAAATGGCTCGGAGCGAGATGTCAGTGAAGCTTATTCGCTGCGGCGGAATTCCGCCAGCGGTGGCGTGGATGAAGCAGGCCGATCAGGCGATCGTTTGGCGCTTTCCTTAACGCAAGGTTTGGTGCCCGCCATCGAGCAAGCGACGCGAGCCTTGACCGACTGGACCAATGATCTTTCAGGAAAAGCCCGCAGCAATCCAGAATTGACGACCGCGTTGGTGGGAACGGGCTTGGCGGGTCTTGCTGCCATTTATGGGGGCTATAAGGCGAAACAGGGGGCCGATGCGGTTCGGGGCTGGTTCGGAAAAGGCACAAAAGAGGGTGGGGCGCTATCCCTCGATAGTCTGCTGTCGGGAGGAAAAGCCAACCCTCTGCCGGTCTATGTCGTCAATCTGCCGGGGATG
>NZ_LAJY01000732.1 GCF_000963705.1 Elstera litoralis
CGGGCGGCAATGCGGGCGTCGCTTGTGGCGGAGCGGTTGTATGGGGTAAGTGTTTCTGAAATCCTTGGCATGTGAGGCCGGAATGACCGACGAAACGCTGCCGCCATCCGTAGACGCTGTGACCGCAGAGGCCGAGCCTCTCGCGCTCGCGCATACGATCAACGGTGAGAGCCTTGCCGGGATCACCTTCAAAAATGCGCTTCTCACTATCCTCACACTGGGGATTTGGAGCTTTTGGGCGAAGACTCGTGTGCGCCGCTATCTTTGGAGCAATATCCAAATTGCGGGCGACCCTCTGCACTATACCGGAACGGGCTTCGAGCTGTTTAAGGGCGCGATCATCGCCTTGCTCATTTTGGCCGTGCTTTTCGTGCCGTTGGGGATTCTGTCAACGGCAGGCTATCACGGTATTGTGGGGCCGATTCAATTCTTAATCTTCATTCTCTTAACGCCGCTGGGGTTGTTTTTTGCGCGGCGCTATCGGCTGTCGCGCACCGAATGGCGGGGAATTCGCGCCGGTTTCGAAGGTAACTGGAAGGTGTTTGCACCACGTGCGGCGGGGCTTACGCTGCTTAGCCTTTTCACCTTGGGGTTTGCGGAGCCGTTTCGACAGGTCTATATCGAGCGCTATTTTTGGAACAATTCTTATTTCGGGACCGAGAAATTCAAATCTTCTCTGGATGTTAGCGGCTTAGGGTATTTGTATTGGGGGATATGGGCATTTTTCATATTAATTATGATGCTGTCCATAACGGATTTGGTAGCTATTTTCAGTAATATGGAGAGCCTAAACTCAAAATCTGGGGCCGCATATGCCGGAAAAAGAGTCTCCTCTCTTTTTTCATTTCTGTTTACGGCA
>NZ_LAJY01000733.1 GCF_000963705.1 Elstera litoralis
CCGAACCGTCAAGAAGGTTAAGGGCTTTTCTTAAGAATCGCTGAATATGAACCCGCGTGAGCCATATTTATCACCAGAAAAACTTTGCCGCAGCGCAATATCCTGCGGGGGCTTTTGGGGTTTCTGTTCCCGACGCAGGGGTGATGTGCAGGAATAGACCTATTTTCGTCACACTCCGGCGCTATATATGCGCCCATCACTCACCCTTTCTTGTTCATGATCTTCAGGAGCGCCGGACAATGTCCCGGACATCCACTCATCCGATTTTCTGGGTCGCGCCCCATTTCGACGAATGGCACGTGCAGACCGATGGGGCCGACCGGCCCGAAGCCCTGTTCGACGCGCGCGAAGACGCAGTGGAATGGGCGTGCCGCGTGGCCCAACGCCAGAGCCCCGGCATCGTTCGCGTCGTCGATTATCATGGGAATATCACAAGCCAGTTCTTCTTTGCGGACATGGCGGGCGACCTGGATCGGCGGCCTGCCGCCTAAAACCAGGGTTTTCGGGCGCGGGGAAACTTGTCCCGGCAGCAAGGCAGACAATTTGGTACTGGAAAGCCGGGCGCAGCTTCGATAAGGCTCAAGGGTAACAATCAAGAAGCCCTGTCTTGGGAGGGGTGCGCCCGTGAGTATCGACTGGAACACTGCTTTTGCGCCGCGCGCGTTAAAACTCACCGCGTCGGAAATCCGCGAGCTGCTGAAGCTCATCAATCAGCCGGATATTATTTCCTTCGCGGGCGGTATTCCCGATCCGGCGCTGTTTCCCCA
>NZ_LAJY01000734.1 GCF_000963705.1 Elstera litoralis
GGCGTGCGATGACAGGATAGGAAAAGATGAAACATGACTCAAGTGTCAGTTTGCACACTTGGGTCGCAAAGCAAGTCAGTAAAACAAACGCTGATTGGGGGAGGAAAAAATTATGCGCACCATTCGGACTCTGTGTCTGACGGGGGCGGCGCTTGCTGCGCTGTCGAGCCCGGCCCTAGCCAAAGATCTCAAAATCTGCCTCATTGCTGGCAAAACAGGCGCGCTGGAAGCCTATGCCAAGCAGACGGAAGTCGGCTTCACTATGGGGCTGGAATATCTTACCCAAGGCAAGAACGAAATTCTCGGTCGCAAGCTTCAGGTCCTGGTCAAGGACGATCAGTTGAAGCCGGATCGCGGCAAAGCGCTGCTGGAAGAATGCTATGCCGATGACGGGGCCGATATCGCCGTCGGCTCCACTGGCTCCGCCGTGGCGCTTGCCATGCTGCCGGTTGCCGAAGAAGCCAAGAAAGTGCTGATCGTCGAACCCGCCGTGGCCGATTCGATCACCGGCGAAAAATGGAACCGCTATATTTTCCGCACGGGCCGCTCGTCCTATCAGGACGCACTCGCCGCCGCCGCCGCGATTCCCGACAATGAAGAGGTGGCCATCGGCATGCTCGGCCTCGATACCGCCTTCGGGCGCGACGGGGTAAAGGCTTTTGCCGAAGCACTGGCGTCCATGCGCCCGAAAGCCAAGATCGTCGCCGAAGAATATGCCGCCGGGAATACCGCCGACTTCACGCCCTTTGCCGAACGCCTGTTCGCGGGGCTAAAGGATAAGCCCGGCAAGCGCATTATCAACTTCATCTGGGCCGGGCCGCACCCGATGGCGAAGTTCGTCGATATGAAGCCTGAGCGCTTCAATATCATGCTCGCGCCGGGCGGCAATATTCTGCCCGTCATGAACGCCTGGAAGCAGTTTGCCGGGGCCGAAGGCGGCACCTATTACTACCATGCGTTCCCGAAGAATAAGATGAACACTTGGCTGCGCACGGAATATCAGAAGCGCTACAATGCGCCACCCGATTTCTTCGTCGCAGGCGGGTTCGCGGCAGCCTCCGCCGTGTTCAACGGCATCACCAAAGCGGGCGATACCGATACCGAAAAGCTGATCGCCGCGATGGAAGGCATGATGTT
>NZ_LAJY01000735.1 GCF_000963705.1 Elstera litoralis
ATCCGACTCGGTAAACTTCAAAAAATCCAACAAAGCATCAGCTTTACATCCGCGCGTGCCGAGATGTATGTCGGAAATCCAAATGGCCCGATATTGGGTAACGTTAACTTCTGCATCCATGTTTTTGGCACGCACTTCGTTCTTATCATTCCCCCCTTTCTGCCAGCCGCTGATGACATGTTTTTGACGGTTGGCGAATTTCATTAAACCGTCGTATTACGGTCACGGATTTGTCGCCTCGAACGCGGTTTTTGGAGCGCGAAACAACGGCCCCCTGCGAAGAAGGAAGCGTCGGTCGATGGATGGAAATGCGCACCCGGCACTAAGCCCCTCTGCCAGCCCAGGAGCCGAGGGGCTCGCGGATCGGCCGCTGCGGATCATCCTCAACCCGACCGCCGGCCAAGCGCGCGGCGCGCGGCTAAAACAGGCGCTGGATCGGCTAACGGCAGCGGGCGCGACCTGGAGCATTACCGAAACCCAAGCGCGCGGCGATGCGGAAGCCCTCGCGGAAAGCCTCGCGCGGGATGCTTCCGTCGGCGCGATCATCGCGGCGGGCGGCGACGGTACGATCAATGAAGCGATCAACGGGGTTTTGCGCGCCCAACGCACGGGCATCACCCCCGCCCCCTTCGGCCTGCTACCGCTCGGCACGGCCAATGTGCTGGCGGGCGAACTCGGCATCGATACGCCGGGCAGTGCCGCCCAGGCACTGATTTCCGGCAGCACGCGCAAGATTACCCTCGGGGCCTGCGAAAATTCGGACGGCGCGATACGCTATTTTTCGATGATGGCGGGGGTTGGGCTCGACGCCCATATCGTCGCCGGGATCGATCCGGCGCTGAAACGCCGCTTCGGTAAGGGCGCTTACGTCTGGCAAACCCTAGTGGAATGGCTGCGCTTCCAGCCCATCGCCTACCGGGTGACGATTGAGGGCGCACCCCACGACGCCGCCTCGCTGATTATCGCCAACGGCCATTTCTACGCCGGGCGCTTCGTGGTGACGCCGGAGGCCGACCTTGCCGATCCCGCCCTGGTCGCTGCGAATTTTACCAAGCCGGGGCGCTGGGCCGCGCTGGTCTATGCCGCCGCGCTGCCGCTGGGGCTTCTACCGAAACTGCCAAGCCTGACGCGCCAAAAAGTGCAAAGCCTGCGCGTCGATGGCCCGTCCGACGAGCCGGTGCAGGCCGATGGCGATATTATCGGCACCCTGCCCGTTCAGATTAGCCTCGCCGCCGAGCGCCTGACGATTTTCGCGCCGCAACGGGCCAAATCATAGGGGGGCCGCGTTACGGTCTTACGGCTGGCGTTGCTCTCCTGCCCGCAAGCTGCTAGGTTCCGCGCGCTTTACTTTAGAGACCGACAGGACAACAGGTTTTTCCGATGAAAATCAATGCGAACGAACTGCGCCAGGGCAATGTGCTTGAGACCGAGACGGGCCTTTGGGCAATCTTGAAAGCCAATCACGTTTCGCCGGGCAAGGGCGGTGCCTTCGTTCAGGTCGAAATGCGCAACCTGCGCACCGGCATTAAGCGCGACGATAAGTTCCGTTCCGGCGAACAGGTGGAGCGCGTGCGCATCGACGATGAGGAATTCACCTTCCTGTTCGGCGACGATACGATTCTGACCTTCATGAACCCCGAAACCTACGACCAACTCGGCGTTCCGCTGGAACTGCTGGGC
>NZ_LAJY01000736.1 GCF_000963705.1 Elstera litoralis
GAATATCGCCCGCTTTCACTTCGGCCCCGATGTAGACGATCCCAGCTTCGTCGAGGTTCTTCAGCGCTTCTTCACCGACGTTGGGGATATCACGGGTGATATCTTCCTGGCCGAGCTTGGTATCGCGCGCCATCACTTCGAACTCTTCGATGTGGATCGACGTAAACACGTCTTCCGACACGATGCGCTCGGAGATCAGGATCGAATCTTCGAAGTTGTAACCATTCCAGGGCATGAACGCGACGAGCACGTTGCGGCCCAGCGCCAGTTCGCCCAGTTCGGTCGAAGGACCATCGGCGATGATATCGCCCGCGTCGACAATATCACCCACCTTCACCAGCGGACGCTGATTGATGCAGGTATTCTGGTTGGAGCGCTGGAACTTCAGCAGATTATAAATATCCACCGCCGACGACGAGGCGTCGGTCGCATCCGTCACCCGGATCACGATACGGGTGGCGTCGATCTGATCGACGATCCCGCCGCGTTTTGCCGAAATCGCCACGCCCGAATCGCGCGCCACGGTCGCTTCCATGCCGGTGCCGACCAGCGGCGCTTCCGCCCGGATCAGCGGTACGGCCTGACGTTGCATGTTCGAGCCCATGAGGGCACGGTTCGCATCGTCGTTTTCCAGGAAGGGGATGAGCGCCGCTGCAACCGAAACCAACTGCTTCGGCGACACGTCGATCAAATCGATATCGATCGGACGGGCAACGATATATTCGCCGCCCTGACGGCTCGGTACCAACTCGCTGACGAAACGCATGTCGGAATCGAGTTCCGCATTCGCCTCAGCAATCGTGTAGCGCCCTTCTTCCATCGCGGACAAATAGATGACATCGCTGGAAACGATCCCGTCCTTGACCTTGCGGTAGGGGCTTTCGATAAAGCCGTATTGATTGACCCGCGCGTAAGTGGCGAGCGAGTTGATAAGACCGATAT
>NZ_LAJY01000737.1 GCF_000963705.1 Elstera litoralis
CTTGGTTTAGCAAAAAAAATTCCCGACCAAACTTTCGAACGGCGGACAGGCAGTTTTTGCGTGGGCGCGGCTAATTTTGCGTCGAGTTACTGGCGGGAAACTGGATATTATTATAAATATAAAGGTTCTGAGGATGGAAAATATGTTGGCGCGCCGCGCACACTCAAGGAGCTGAAAGATAGACAAATAGATCTTTTAGAAGGGCATTTTTTTTCTTTTCATAGATGCTATATTCACCTAGATCAAATCCCAACAGAAATTGAGGATATAAAAATAGCTCCTAAAATTACTATCGATTATATACGCACGATTCGTAAAAATTCTTTAGAATTAGTTCAGGAAATTAACAATACAATTGCAGTTGATAACTATAATAATATTAAAAAATTATTAGAAAAATCAGAAAATTTGTATAAATATTATTATTCAATTTATAATTTTAAATTTGACGGCTATATGTGCCACGATTTTTTCGATTTTCCTAAATATTTTATAAAAGATTATATTCTTAGACATGGTGAAATCTCCCGAAAAGAAAAACTTCACCCGTCTTTATTTAAAATTGGGTATAATGGGTTGTTATATTTTTACTATAGAAATGTAAAATTATGCGACAATCACCTCAAAAAGTATAAGGAGAAAAGCCCCTGATGGAGTCAGGGGCGCAATTGTACTGGTGATGATCCCCGCCAATAGCTCAAAATCGCCCGCGAAGGCTGCGCGGCACCGGCGGCAGGGCACTTCGACTGTGGATGTTGTAGCCCATGCTCGTCTGGATGTTAAGCCACTCCGTCTCGCTCATGACCTGGGCCTGCACCCCCGACGGTAAGCCGGTAAAGTGGATAGTCAGTTCAGCCTTGGCGGGTAGAGCGAGGCGCTTGACCCCGCCCCCTCGGGCTGGCAGCGTGGCGCGTGTTTGTTGGCTTCAGGATCAACGCCCGATGGTACTCCCCTGGCGGATCACCGCCCTGCTTCTCGCCCTCCTCCCGGCCCTGGCGCAGCCTGCGGTCGCCGGGGAGTTTTCCGCTGAGGAGCAAAAGCTCGTCGCGGATATCCGCCAGAAAATGGATCAAACCACCCAACTCCTCATCTATACCTATGAGAATGAGGAGAAAATGGACCTTGCGGAAATGCAGCGGGTGATGGTTGGGTTTAGAGAATTAGCCAAATGGTTTGAAAATAAAATTCCCGACCGGACGTTCGAGCGGCGGACGGGCAGTTTCTGCGTGGGCTCGGCTAGTTTTGCGTCGAGTTACTGGCGTAACACTGAGTATTATTACAAGTATAAAGGGTCTGAAGACGGAAAATATGTTGGCGCGCCGCGCACACTTAAGGAGCTAAAGGACAGACAGAAGGATCTCTTAGAGGGTCATTTTTTTGATTTTCAACAATGCTATATCCATCTGGATCAGGTTCCAACTAGGCTTGAGGATAAAGAAAGTGCCCCCAAAATTAGCATTACCGCCATCCCTTCTATTCGTACAAATTCTTTAAAATTGGTACAGAATATACAAGATAAAATGACTTCTCATTATCCTGGTGATTTCGCGCCCTTAATTAAAAAAGCCGATACTCTTTACAAAAATTATTACTCAATCTCTGACCTTAAGATTGGGGGAGGGCTTTTGTGTGAAAATTTTGTCGATTTTCCGAAACATTTTATCGAAAATTATATTTTGAGACATGGAAAGAATTCTAAAAATCAAAAATTACCGGAATCTTTATTTAAAATAGGATATGATGGGCTTCTTCATAACTACTATCGCGATGTAAAATTATGCGATAATTTTGTTAAGGAATACAAAAGAAAAAGCCCCTGATGGAGTCAGGGGCGCGATTATTTTGGTGATGATCCCCGCCAAGAACTCAAAATCGCCCGCGCAAACTGCGCGGCACCGGCGGCAGGGACTTTTGGCTATGGCAATTGTAGCCCATGCTCGTGTGGATGTTAAACCACTCCGTCTCACTCATCACCTCGGCTTGCACACCAGACGGTAAGCCCGTGAAGTGAATCGTGAGTTCGGCCTTAGCTGGTAGAGCCGAAGGGACGGCAGCCTGAGGAATAAGCGAAGACTGTGAATAGACTGCCTGTTGCAAG
>NZ_LAJY01000738.1 GCF_000963705.1 Elstera litoralis
TCCAAGAAAAGCGGTTATGGGGCATTTTAGGGGATTTATAAATTTATCGTGATAAATCCTCAGGAGATTAATATCTGTCATGAATATAGGGGTTAATATTTCTAGTAATTCTTTGTCGCTAATTAAACCTGAAGCTGTCCCACCAAGGGAAATCATATATTTTTCAGCTTCTTCAATGGATGTGAGTATGTTCGGTGTTTTTCTTGGTGTTTTCGGCGGCGGCACGTTGCCGGAGACAAATAAATGTCGCGTTGACTGACCATATTGCGTGCGAATTTGTTGCGCTGCGGCATAGGCCAGCCACGCGCCAAAGCTGTGACCGAAGAGGGCGAAGGGACGGTCCAGCAGCGGTTCCGCCGCCTCGGCAAACGCGTCGACAATATCCTCAAGCCGGGTTAGGGGCGGCTCGCTCAGGCGGGTTCCGTGCCCAGGAAGTTGGACCGGGTAGAATTCCACAAGGTCGGCCGTGCCGCGCCACTCCCGGAAGAAATTCGCATTCCCGCCCGCATGGGCAAAACAGAAAACGCGAATTTCGGGATCTTTCGTAATCTCATCGAAAGGAAACCAACGGTGCGGCATCGGGTCTCTATCTCAAAAAACAGAGGGGCGCACCCCTCTGTCTCAAATTTAAAGCGCGATATTCGAAGGCCTATTCGTAGTAACCGACAACGAACACTTTGCTGTCAAACTTCTTAGTGAAGGATTTCTTCTTCTGCAACTTCTTCGTTGCCGGGTTGCGCCACACATATTCAACCCAACCGCCATCGGCCGTCTTATTGGCGGCGGCGATTTGGTCGCGG
>NZ_LAJY01000739.1 GCF_000963705.1 Elstera litoralis
TCATGAGGTCGACCGATGGTGGACTATGCTCAAAACAATCTCATGAACCTTGGAGGAGACGGACACTATGAAGCGGAATAAGATTTCGGCGCTGTTATTGGGCGCATCTTTGCTGGCTTTCTCGGGCGCGGCCAATGCTTTGACGATTGGTTTTTCGCAGATCGGCTCGGAAAGCGGGTGGCGCACGTCGGAAACCGAATCGATTAAAGCCGAAGCTAAGAAGCGCGGCATCGATTTGAAGTTTTCCGATGCGCAGCAAAAGCAGGAAAATCAAATTAAGGCCCTGCGCAGTTTCATCGCCCAGGGTGTCGATGGCATTTTGCTCGCCCCGGTCGTGGAAACCGGCTGGGATCAAGTGCTGAAGGAAGCTAAAGACGCTAAAATTCCGGTGGTGCTGGTCGATCGCGGCGTCAGCGTTGCCGATCAGTCGCTGTATTTGACCAAAGTGGCGTCGGATTTCGTCGAGGAAGGGCGCTTGGCCGCCGCTTGGCTCGCCGCCCGCACCAATGGTAAGTGCCGCTTTGTCGAATTGCAGGGCACGGTTGGATCGAGCGCTGCCATCGACCGCAAAATGGGTTTCGGCGATGTCGTGAACCTGTTCCCCGGTATGGTCTTGGCGCGCTCGCAGAGCGGTGATTTCACCCGTTCGGGCGGTAAGGAAGTCATGGAAAGCTTCCTGAAGGCGGAAGGCGGCGGTAAAAACCTCTGCGCCGTTTATGCCCATAACGATGATATGGCTCTCGGCGCGATTCAGGCGATCAAGGAAGCCGGATTGAAGCCCGGTAAAGATCTCACGATCAT
>NZ_LAJY01000074.1 GCF_000963705.1 Elstera litoralis
GATCGAGAAGCTTACTATGGCGGGTCCGCAACTCGCTCATTTGATCGGCTTGTTTATCCGCCAGTTGGAGGCGCTGGGTTGTGAGCTTATTCTGTTGCTCGATCAGGTCCTTCAGTTGGGTCCCGTAAAGATCGATCGCATTCAGCGATTCTTTTTCGCTGGAGAGAGTTTTGAGCGTGCCGAGGGTTTTGGTGAGCTTATCGTAGGTCGCCGTATAGCCGATGTAGGCGGTCTCTTGGTCGGTTTCATTGCGGGCATTGCCGATAGCCCCCGCCGCCGAGACTAAGGAGCCCACGGCTTCCGACAGCTCCCCGGCCAGACGAACCGCAGGCACCTGGGTTTCGGACAGATCCTGAAACGTGCTGGTGAATTCGCGCACAAACAGAACCCCGACAACGGCCGATCCCAGCGTCGTGGCCACGATGATGCTCATGGCGGCGATCAGTTTGCCCGCAAGCCCGCGCCCGGACGCCTTTTTGGAGCGTGTCGTCATATTCGTTCCTCCCCCTAGCCGACGCGATGGTCAGCACAACCCATGCCTTATTTTAAAGGTCATAGTGCTTGAGTATGGGTTAAGGGCCGATTGAAATCGAGAGAGAACTGGGTTGGAAAGAGGCGATTCCGGTCTTAAAATGACCGAAATCGCCTCGTTTTTGTTACAATTTGATACAAAATCGCGCTGGGATGCTTATTTTTAGGTGATTCATTCTGCGTTCGGCGTTTCAGAGGCGGGCGTGCTGGTGGCCAGCGGCCCGGCTTCGGTCGTCGGCGTGCGCAGTTTTTTGGCGCGGTCGGCGAAGCTTGGCAGACGACGTAGAACACTGGCGTGAAGATCAAACCGAAGAGCGTCACCCCGATCATCCCGGCGAAGACCGCCGTTCCGAGCGACTGGCGCATTTCCGCGCCCGCCCCTTGGGCCAAGACCAACGGCACCACGCCGAGAATGAAGGCGAGCGAGGTCATGATGATCGGGCGCAGACGGGTGCGGGCGGCGGCAATCGCGGCTTCGAACCGGCTCATGCCTTCGTCGTGCGCCTGTTTTGCGAACTCGATGATGAGAATGGCGTTTTTCGCCGCCAACCCGACCAGCACGACAAGGCCGATATCGACCAAGATATTGCGGTCGAGGCCCTGGACACCAACGCCGATCATCGCGGCCAGAATACACATGGGCACGATCAGCACGACCGCCAGCGGCAGCAGCCAGCTTTCGTAGAGTGCGGCGAGCAGCAGGAAGACGAAGATCACCGCCAACCCGAAGGCATAGATGGCCGTATTGCCCGCCAGCTTTTCTTGCAAGGCGATTTCAGTCCATTCGAAGCCGAAGCCGGGGGGCAGTTTTTCGGCGGCCATTTTCTCCATTAGCGTGATGGCCTCGCCGCTGGAATAGCCGCGCGCCAGCGAAACTTGCAGTTCGGCCGCCGGGTAGAGATTATAGCGCGGCACGCGGAAGGCGCTGGTTGTATCGAGGAAGTTGGCGACCGCGCCGATAGGCACCATCTGACCGTCCTGATTGCGCGTTTTCAGATTGGCAATATCGCGCGGCTCCAGCCGGAACGGGTTATCGGCCTGGGCGGTCACGCGGAAGGTGCGACCGAGAATGTTGAAGTCATTCACGAAAGCCGAGCCCATATAGACCGACAGGGTTTCGAATACGCGCGTAATGGGTACGCCCAAGGTTTCCGCTTTCACCCGGTCGATATCGGCATAAATCAGCGGCGTGCGCGTATTGAACAGCGTGAAGGCCGAGGTAAAGCCGGGGGTTTGCCCCAACGGCCCTGCGAGGCCCCAGGTTGCGCCTTCCAACGCGGGCAGACCGCGCCCCGAACGATCCTGCACATAGGCTTTCAGCCCGCCCCCGGTGCCGATACCGGGCACGGACGGCGGCTCGATCACGAAGACCAAGGCTTCGCTAATCTGGAACATCTGCTTGCGCAAATCGGCCAGAATGCCTTGCGTCGTCAGCCCTAGCGCTTGGCGCTCCTTAAAATCCTTCAACCCCACGAAGACAACACCGCTATTGGGCGCATTGGTGAAGGTGCTGCCATCCAGCCCGACGAAGGAAATGGAATTGGCGACGCCGGGATGGGCCTTCAAAATATCCGACGCGCGGCGAATGACGGCGTCGGTCCGCTCCAGGGTGGAGCCCGGCGGGAGCTGCATCGCGGTGATGAGATAGCCCCGGTCGAGCTGCGGAATTAGGCTCGTCGGCGTTGCGACCAGGCGATTATAGGCGAGGCCCAAGAGCCCGGCGTAGACCACCAGCACGATCAGGCTGAGCCGGACCAGGCGGCGGGTGAGCCGGGCATAGCCGCGCCCGAGGCTTTCGAACGCCGCATCGAATTTTTCGAAGAACCAGCGGATCGGGAAGGTCAGGGTTTGCAGCCAGCGCGGCCCGTGGACTTCCTCGCTATGGGGCTTCAGCAGCAACGCCGCCAGCGCCGGGGAGAGGGTGAGCGAGACGAAGGCCGAAATCAGCGTGGCCCCGGCAATCGTGACCGCGAACTGACGGTAGAAGGAGCCCTGCAAGCCGGAGATAAACGCCGTGGGAATAAAGACGGCGCACAGCACTAAGGCGATGGCCAGCAAAGCATTGCCGACTTCATCCATCGTCTTATGGGCGGCGGCTTTCGGCGAGAGGCCCTGGCGCAGGTAGCGTTCGACGTTTTCGACCACGACGATAGCGTCATCGACGACGATCCCGATGGCCAGCACCAAGCCGAACAGCGAGAGCGTGTTAAAGGAAATCCCCACCGCGCCCATAATCAGGAACGCCCCGATCAAGGAAACCGGAATGGCGATAATCGGGATGATGGCGGCGCGCCATTTCTGCAAGAACAGAATGACGACGATGACGACGAGCACAATGGCTTCGAGCAGCGTCTTAATCACCTCATCGACCGATTCGGCGATAAAGTTGGTTGGATTATAGACGACGGAATAGTCGAGCCCCGCCGGGAAATCCTTTTTCAACTCGGTCATCGCCGCGAGAATGGCTTCGGAGGTGGCAAGCGCGTTGGAGCCGGGGCGCTGGAAAATCCCCAACGCCGTGGCAGGCTTATTATTCAGCAACGAGTTGACGTTATAATCCTGCGAGCCCAACTCCAGCCGTGCGATATCGCGCAGGCGGATATAGGAGCCATCGGGCTCGGCCCGCACCACCAGCGCGCCGAACTCGTCGACATCGGTCAAACGGCCCTGGGTTTGCACCGAAAGCTGAAACGCACCCAAGGTATTGGCGGGCGGTTGATTGATCGCCCCGGCGGCCACCTGCACGTTGGCGGCCCGGATCGCGGACACCACTTCACCGGCGGTCAGATTGCGCGCCGCGACCTTGGCGGGATCGAGCCAAACGCGCATCGCATAATCGCGCGCGCCGAACACCAGCACATTGCCGACGCCGTCGATACGCGCCAGAACGTCTTTCACATAGAGCGTCGCATAGTTGGAAATATACTGCTGATCGCGCGAATCGTCGGGCGAGAGCATATGCACGACCATCATCAGGTCCGGCGAGCTTTTCAGCACGTTCACGCCGAGGCGGCGAACCTCTTCAGGCAAGCGCGGCTCGGCGATGGAAACGCGGTTCTGCACCAAAACCTGCGCTTGATCGATATTCGTGCCCGGTTTGAACACCACGTTGACCGAGAGGCGACCGTCGCCGGTGGATTGGGAACTGATATAGAGCATCCCA
>NZ_LAJY01000740.1 GCF_000963705.1 Elstera litoralis
GATCATATCGTAAGCGGTTGATGAATATATAAGTCGAAATCATCTCAACTCCCGATTCTGCGAGATAAAAAGCTTTCATACTTCTGCGTTAGCAAAGACTGCCCCGCAAGGACGGACCAGTTCATCAACTCCTCAGCTGCTGCATTCGTCGCTTGGTCAATTAAGCTTGTTGGGTAGGCACTAATCCTATGGCCTCCAGCGCGCTCATAAGCGTCTATCAGGGCGTTCCATCTGCTCTCGAACTTCTCTGAATTTTCGGGAGCCCAACAGCATTCGACACAGCATATGGCGAGATCGGTTAAGGGGTGTCCCACTCCCGATTCTTCAAAATCAATGAGGTAGATGTGGTCATCTGAATGAAGGAGGCAATTCCCCCAGGTAATGTCCCCGTGAAGTAATACGTCTGGCTCGGCTTCAGAGAAGATGATGGCCCGAATTCGATCACTAATACGGGAGGCCTGGGAGGGAAGATCGGCCAGTGCGGGAGGTGGGGGATATCGATGGAGTTTTGCGATTAATGATCCTAATTTCCAGTATATTTCTTCTGTTTTATCTCTTTCCGTCAATTTTTGTCCAGCAAATGACAAAACAACCTGACGGCCATGGGTCGCGACGACTTTCGGCGCATTGAAATTATGACCCTGTAGACAGTAAAGCGCCATAAGTTCGCGTTGTAGGGATGTCTCTTCCACGAACTCTTTTAAAATAAATTGCTCCGTGCCTCGATAGAGTATAGTCGTGTGGTTTGCATAGCCACCTGTTGTCTCACGGGTCAGCCAATTTCCTTGGAAAACAGTCGCCGATTGTCCAAGGCTGCTCGTTATAGCTAGGGGGAGCGAGACCA
>NZ_LAJY01000741.1 GCF_000963705.1 Elstera litoralis
CTTTCGGTAAGACGGGTGAKCGGCCACGCGGAGCCTTTGCCAGCGCCCGAGGCCATCTTTTTCAAGGTAGGTCTTAAGCGTTGCGTAGAAGAGCTTGTAATGGCGCAATTCATCGGCAGCGATGGCGGCGCAAATTTGTTGCAGGACAGGTTCCTGGGTTCCGTCTTTAATAGCGGCGTACCACGAGCTTGTGCCGGTTTCGACGATGCAGCGGGCGATCAATTCCCCCGCGCGGCTGCCGCGAACCGACTCTTGCGCATCCAAGGGCAGACGATATCCGGTGACGAACGTATGGAACGCAGTATCGAAATCGAAGGTCGGATCGGCGAGCTCGGCCCAACGGCGCAGGGCTTGGCCGTGCTGAACCTCCTCCTCCGCCCAGGCGTCGGTTGCGGCGCAGAACTCAGGATCGTCGCGGAAGACGTTCTTGAGGTAGGCCGCATACTCCCAGCCGTTATGTTCGACCAGGGCGGCGGCTTTGACGACCTTAACCGTGTCGGGATCGACCAAATTTGCCTGGAAGCGATTCCACGCAATATCGTCCAAGGTCCAGCCTTTCATGTTCTCACCTTCGGCTCTTCTGTCCGCTCGGGCGGATTGTTGCGCAAGACATGGGGGCAGGCCGTACGCCGTCCAACAGTCCTTAAGGAGTGCCGTATTTTATCGAAAGTCACCCGTCATGCTTACCGCGCCGCACACACTCTGTCCATGTTAGTGCGTGAGAATGACCGGGAGGACGGAGGAACACGCTCATGACGCACACGTATCACGCCGCTTTGGCCACGATCATCGCGCAGAAAAA
>NZ_LAJY01000742.1 GCF_000963705.1 Elstera litoralis
CGGGCTTGTGTCCTGAAACCAGCCGACTATGATACGGCCCGCCAAGAAGGTGCATAAAAATCGCACCTATTCTAGATTGCTCGGGAAGGGAGCCTCCCCCTCATGACCTATATCGTGACCGATGATTGCATTCGGTGCCGCTACACGGACTGCGTTGAAGTTTGCCCGGTCGATTGTTTCTATGCGGGCGAAAACATGCTGGTCATCAATCCCGATGAGTGCATCGATTGCGGCGTCTGCGAAGCCGAATGCCCGGCAGAAGCGATTCTGCCCGATAGCGATCCGCGCGCCGAAAAATGGATCGAGATAAACCGCGAGTATAGCGCGCAATGGCCGAACATCACCCGCCAGGTCGCCCCGCCGCCCGATGCGGATGAGTTCAAAGGGGTTCAGGGTAAGTTCGAGAAATATTTCTCGCCCAAACCGGCCGCCGAATAGGCTTAGAGCAAATCCCGAGCGGGTGGGCTCACCCGCACGGAAACCGCTCTAATCCCAAAGCCCGCCGCGCGCCGCGATCGGCCAATCGGCGGGCTTTCCTGTCTCTGACATCGGCAGGGACGGCCCGAACGTCCAACTCGTCGGGCGCGCCGGCGCGGCAAGACGCGCTTTTGCTAACGCCTGCACGGCCTGCCGCAGTGTCGCTTCGTCCGCGTCGGGAGCCGGCACGATAAAGGCCTTCAAGCGCCCGGTTTCGGCCAAGCGCAGCGCCAGATCGGCAATCCCCGGAACCTGCATTAGGCAAGCGCGAACCTCGGCGAGATCGATATTGACGCCGCCGACCTGCACCTGCCCGTCTTTGCGCCCGCGCACGGTGAAGCGCCGCTCGGCTTGCCAATCGAGCCAATCGGGCGGGCTAACCACGGCCCCCCGATCGTCGAGCAGCCCCCCATCGGCCCCCGGCTGCCAGGTATCGAGCAGCGTAAACGCGCCGCCACCAGCATCACGCCAGCCGATGCCCGCCGTCTCGGTCGATCCGTAAATCTCAATGAGGCGGGCAAGGCCGGTCGCCCGCACCGCCTGTGCGGTTTCTGGCGGGCAAGGCGCGGTCGAAACCAACCCCAAAGTGGGCGCACAGGCACCGCTCGCCGTCGCAAAAGCGCGCCACCACAGCGGATGCCCGACGATCACATCGCCCGGCCCAATCTGCGCCGCCACCGACCCCGGCGAGGCGGCGCGCAGGTCGAGCACTGGAATGCCTAAGCGCGCGGGCAGCAGCACGGTGAACAGAAATCCATAGATATGATGGGCCGGAACCACGGCAATGATCCGCTCAATCCCCGCGCCGAACACCGGCAAGAACCCGTCAATCTCCGCCGCGAACCGCGCGAGCCGATGCTCGCGCCACACCGGCGCACCTTGGCTGCCCGACGAGCGAAACTGCAAACTTTCCGAATAACGGGCTAAGGAGGCTTCCGCCACATCGACCCAGCCCGACAGATGCCGCCGCGCCAGTAGCACATCGGCAAGGCCCGCGCGGTCGAGCCGAAGCTGTGCGCTCAGCGCCGTCGCGGCGCTCAGCCGATCCAGCGAATCCGCCCCAAGCTGCTCGGCAAAATCAAACTCCTCCGGCCAGGGCGGCAGCGGCGGAAACGCGTCCGGGTGCTGGCTTAAAAACTCCGCCCGCACGCTATCGGCAATAAAGTGCCGCAGCAAATCCCGCCGCGCCCAAAAATCGAAGGCGTTAGACACGCTTGACGAAGACCCAATAGCTCTCGCCGATAATCGACTTCTTCATGTGAACCTTCACGCGCGTCGGCTTCATCATATAGTCGAAGAGATATTCGAAAATGACACTCAAATCGCCTTGTGCGACGCCCGCATCAAAGCGCCCTTTGAACTCGGCGGTATTCGTGCAGGGCGCGACATCGGTGAAGAAATTCTTGCCGACCATTTGTTTCGGGTCGCGCCCGGTGATCTGGCCTTCCATCGCAWTGAA
>NZ_LAJY01000743.1 GCF_000963705.1 Elstera litoralis
CGGATGTAACCTTCACGCTTCAACACTTCGAGCACATTCGCCCGCAGCTTCGATGCCGGGGATAGAACCACCGACATACGCGCATGCTGGGCGTTGCGGATGCGCGTCAGCATATCCCCTAAGGGATCGCTCATCGCCATATCCTAAACTCCTCTTACCAGCTCGACTTGACCAGGCCAGGAATCTGGCCGGCCGAACCCAGTTCGCGCAGTGCATTACGGCACAGCTTGAACTTGCGATACACGGCGCGCGGACGCCCCGTCACTTCGCAGCGATTGCGAACGCGGATCTTCGCCCCATTACGGGGCATTTCCGCGAGCTTCAGCGTTGCCGAGAACCGCTCTTCGAGCGAAGTCTCTTTATTCTGAATGATCGCCTTCAGCTTCGCACGCCGATTGGCATGCTGCGCCGAGAGCTTCTCGCGGTGTTTGTTCTTTTGAACAGAACTCGTCTTGGCCATGGGGACCTCTCCGCCTTACGACGCGAACGGCATTTGGAAACCCTTGAGCAGGGCGCGCGCTTCGTCGTCAGTATTCGCGCTCGTGACGATAATGATATCCATCCCGCGGACGTCACTGACCTTGTCATAGTCAATTTCCGGGAACACGAGCTGTTCCTTCAGGCCGAGGGCATAGTTGCCACGACCATCGAAGCTTTTCGCGCTCACACCGCGGAAGTCACGCACGCGCGGCAGCGCGATGGTGATCAGGCGGTCGAGGAATTCA
>NZ_LAJY01000744.1 GCF_000963705.1 Elstera litoralis
ATAATTGAGTTTGACTTGGACGGCACCATTCTTATGGCGAATGAAAATTTCCTGATGACGGTCGGTTACACTGCCCAGGAGATCGTCGGCAAACACCATCGCATTTTCATGCCCAGCGCCGAGATCAATAGCCCCGCCTACCAGCAATTCTGGAGCAATCTGCGCCAAGGCCAGTTTCAGCGGGCCGAGTATATGCGCCTTGCTAAGGGAGGCCGCGAAGTCTGGCTGCAAGCCAGCTACAACCCCATTCCGGGGCGCTCGGGAAAACCGATCAAGATTGTTAAGATCGCAACGGATATTACCGAACAGAAGCTGCGGGCCGCCGAATACGAAAGCCAACTCAATGCCATTAGCCGCTCGCAGGCGGTGATCGAGTTCGCGCTCGACGGGACCGTGCTGACGGCAAATGAGAATTTCCTAAAAGTCCTCGGTTACGCGCTTACCGACATCAAGGGCAAGCATCACAGCATGTTCGTCGAGGCTGCCGTCAGCAAAACCACCGAGTACCAATCCTTCTGGACGAAGCTACGCCAAGGGCAGTTTATTTCCGACGAATTCAAGCGGATCGGTAAAGGTGGGCGGGAGGTTTGGATTCAAGCTACCTATAATCCGGTGTTCGACCCGCAAGGTCGCCCGGTTAAAGTGGTCAAATATGCCATTGAC
>NZ_LAJY01000745.1 GCF_000963705.1 Elstera litoralis
TACCGTGAAACGATCTCCAAGAAAGCGGAAATCGACTATACCCATAAGAAGCAGTCGGGCGGCTCAGGTCAGTACGCGCGCATTAAGCTTTTGTTCGAACCGCAAGAGCCGGGCGAAGGCTTCAAGTTCGAGAACAAGATCGTCGGCGGTTCGGTGCCGAAAGAATATGTTCCGGGCGTGGTCAAGGGGATCGAAGGCTCGATGGATACCGGCGTTATCGCTGGGTTCCCGGTCATCGACTTCAAGGTTCAGTTGATCGACGGTGCTTACCACGACGTTGATTCGTCGGTGCTGGCCTTCGAAATCGCCTCGCGCGCGGCCTTCAAGGAAGGCCTCCAAAAGGCCGGTCCGAAGCTGCTGGAACCGATCATGGCGGTCGAAGTGGTTACGCCGGAAGATTATATGGGCGACGTTATCGGCGATCTGAATAGCCGCCGTGGTCAGGTGAATGGTATGGACAGCCGGGGTAATGCCCGCGTCGTTTCCGCCATGGTGCCGCTGGCCAATATGTTCGGCTATGTGAACACTCTGCGCTCGATGAGCCAGGGGCGCGCCCAGTACACCATGCAGTTCCATCACTACGAACAGGTTCCCCAGGCGGTTGCGGACGAAGT
>NZ_LAJY01000746.1 GCF_000963705.1 Elstera litoralis
GTGGCGGCGGTGACAAGCCGGTCAAATCCGGCTCGGCGGACGATGCGGCCTTCATTATGAAGAACGCTCAAAGCGTCGTGATCGTGCCGGGTTACGGGATGGCCGTTGCCCAAGCCCAGCACGCCCTGCGCGAAATGGGCGATTTGCTGAAGAAGGAAGGCGTGCAGGTTCGCTACGCCATCCACCCGGTCGCAGGCCGCATGCCGGGGCATATGAATGTGCTCTTGGCCGAAGCCAATGTGCCCTATGAGGACGTGCTGGAGTTGGAAGAAATCAACCGCGATTTCGGCACCACCGACGTCGCCTTCGTCATCGGCGCAAACGACGTGACCAACCCCGCCGCAAAAACCGATCCGACCAGCCCGATCTACGGCATGCCGATTTTGGACGTGGAAAAGGCCAAAACGGTGCTGTTCATCAAACGCTCAATGGCGTCCGGCTATGCGGGCGTCGATAACGAGCTGTTCTTCCGCGATAACACGATGATGCTGTTCGGCGACGCCAAGAAAGTCACCGAAGAAATCGTGAAAGCGATCGAGCATTCGTAAAAAGAGAAGGGGCGTTTTCGGACGCCCCTTTTTAGTCCCTTAGTCTGGATAAAAGCGGGCTGCCGCCCACACCCGCTCGGGGAGCACGCTCCCCGAACCCCTCTTTTTTTCCGGCATTTTTCCGGCGAATCTTTAATGCATAGAAATCTAATACGATATATAAAAATTCCTTGACATCTTTTGGTTGAAAACATTATCAGAGATAGGTTGTGTTTAACGTCAGGAGAATATGTCGTGCGCTATTACTTATTTACGTTCGACATAAATACAACATATGAGAATCAGACCGATTACCATGATGTATATCAAGCAATTTGTGACCTTAGATACGAAGGATACACAGTCAATGAGTTA
>NZ_LAJY01000747.1 GCF_000963705.1 Elstera litoralis
AAAGGGAACGGGTCTTTCCCGAGCAGGTAGTTATTCACCACGAACGACCAAATGAGATCATTCGCGCGCAGCATATTGAAGCTATTGGCCATATCGCGGCCTTCGAGCACGCCGGTTTTCGCCATTTTATGTTCAAGCGACTGAAGTTGCTCTTCATCGATAAAGACCGAAAGCTCGCCCGCTTCGGTGAAATCCACCATCGTGGTGAAATAGGTCACGCTCAGTACCGGCGCGCGGCGTTTTGCGGCAAGATAGGCGAGGGTGCTGGCGGTCAGCGTGCCGCCGAGGCAGTAGCCGATCAGATTGACCTTCGCCTCGCCGGTAATCTCTTGGATCGCCGCAATCGCCTCCAGCGGGCCTTCCTTCATGTAATCGGCAAAGCTTTTGCTGGTCAGGCGCGGGTCGGGGTTGACCCAGGAAATGCAAAAAACCGTCAGTCCTTGATCGACGGCCCATTTAATGAAGGAATTCTGCGGTTTCAGGTCGAGAATATAATATTTATTGATCCACGGCGGCACGATGAGCAGCGGCACTTTTTGCACCGTCTCCGTGCTCGGCGAATATTGAATAAGCTCGATCAAATCATTGCGAAACACCACCGCACCGGGGGAGAGCACGATATTGCGGCCCACGTCGAAGGCTTCGGTATCG
>NZ_LAJY01000748.1 GCF_000963705.1 Elstera litoralis
CAGCTTCCCCAGCCCTTGCGGCTTCAATTGTTGCATTCAAGGCCAGGAGATTCGTTTGAGAAGCGATGTCGTCAATCAAGCGCACGACCGCCCCGATCTGTGCTGCATTTTCAAGCAATCCTCGCACGGTCACCGTCGTTACCTGAGCCTCATTGGCAGCGCGTCGGGAAATTTCACTCGAGTGCGCCACCTGTTGGCCAATCTCGCGAATTGAAGAGGATAGCTGGCCTGCGGCCACCGCCACCGTATGCACATTTGTCGAAGCGTGCTCGGTCGCATTCGCCACCACCAGCGCTTGACGGTTGGTCTGTTCGGCATTGGCCGACATGGTTTGCGCTGTAACTTCCATTTCGCGCGACGCCGTGGAAACCGCCCCCAACATGCCGGTAATCGCCTGATCGAAGCCTTGGGTCAGCCGCTCAAGTGTTTCAGCCCGGGCTTCACGTGTCGCCCTTTGGGCTTCTTCAGCCGCGGTAAGCGCATCGGCCCGCTCGGCATTTTCTTTAAAAACTTTGAGCGCAACAGCCATGAGCCCGATTTCATCATTGCTTGCGCTGGGAATGGCTATCGTCCGATCCCCTTGGGCTAGCGCGTGCATGGCTTTGGTCATGCTCAGCAAGCGCGCAACGATTTGTCGGTTAACATAAAAGAACCCCAAAGCTGCGGCAAAAATCAAAGCCCCAACCGCCAGGAAAAGCATACTGCGCATACCAAGCATAACCGCATTATTAACTTCATCCGTTGCCTCATCGACCTTCGCGCGCGCGTCATCAACAAAAATTTTTAATTTCCCTGCGAATATATTG
>NZ_LAJY01000749.1 GCF_000963705.1 Elstera litoralis
TTATCGAGCCGCACCCGCTTTGATCGTAAAATTGTGCACGGCCATACGATTACCGAAATGCCGGACGTGCGACCTAACCGGATCGGCATTGATACGGGGGCCTTTCATTCCGGCATTCTGACGGCGTTGGTGATTGACGGCGCAATGGAGGCATTTTTGCAAACCATTCCAGCCCCTCTGTCATAAAGCGCCGGTTTTTGGGGCGGTTGCGCGTTTCCTGTCTTGTGTTTCCGCCGTGACCACCGCAAAACATCAGAATGAGTCGATTGAATGATAACCGCTTATGGTGAGAGTGACATTATGATTCAACTGCTGAAACGGGCTAATTGGCGGCAAGGCAGCTTTGTTGGCCTCTCTTTGCTGTTGTCCTGCACGGCGCTCGCTCAATCAGGGCCGCGCCCGGAAACCGCACCGGGGCAGGATCCGCGCCGGGCGGGGGGGGCTAAGATCACCACAGATCTCAATCCGCCGGCCAATGCGCGGGAAAACGACGATACCGAGCAATTGGCGGATCGGTATCAGCCGAAGGGTATTACGCTCGGCAAGTTTTTACTTTTGCCCAAAATTGAATTCGATCAGACTTATAATGATAATGTTTATGCGAGTGAGAAAGATAAGAAGGGTGATTTTATTAGTATTGTTCGGCCAGAGGTAACGTTGCGCTTGAGAGAGCCGACTTACTCATGGAATACTAATGCAAATATTGAAGCTAGTCGCTAT
>NZ_LAJY01000075.1 GCF_000963705.1 Elstera litoralis
GTAACCGGGCTTTTAAGCATACCGCTCAAGAGCGCCCCCGGCCTCCGGTGGCGCTCTTTTACGCTCGCGTCTTTCTTAACGGGGCTTGACGCTCTGCGCGGGACACGACAGAAAGATCGGCCAGAACCTAGAGTTCTGGTTTAATTTACGGCAGTTTAAAGGGGAATCCGGTGGCCCGTCCGTCTGATTATCTGTTCACCAGCGAATCCGTTTCCGAAGGTCATCCGGATAAAGTCTGCGACCGCATTTCCGATACGATTGTCGATTTGTTTCTGGCCGCCGACCCCTATGCGCGCGTCGCGGTGGAAACCTTGGCGACGACCAATCACGTAACGCTGGCGGGCGAAGTACGCGGGCCGGACAGCATCTCGCCGAAGGCGATGGAAGATGCCGCGCGCGACGCCATCCATAAGATCGGCTACGCCCAAAAGGGCTTCCACTGGCAGACCGCTAAAGTGGAAGTGCTGGTTCATGCTCAGTCCGAAGATATTGCCGTCGGCGTTGATGCCACGGGCAATAAGGACGAAGGCGCGGGCGATCAGGGCATTATGTTCGGCTTTGCCTGCACGGAAACCCCGGCGCTGATGCCCGCGCCGCTGTTCTACTCGCACGCGATCCTGAAGGGACTGGCGGAAGCCCGCCATAGCGGCGCAACCCATCACCTCGGGCCGGATGCGAAAAGCCAAGTCACGCTGCGCTATGTCGACGGTAAACCGGTGGCGGCGACCTCGGTCGTTGTTTCCACGCAGCATTCCGAAGGCGTGAATCAAGAAGAAGTCCGCGAAATCGTTCGCCCCTATGTCGAGAAAATTCTTCCGGCGGGCTGGATGTGCGACGAGCCGCATTTCTACGTGAACCCCACAGGGCGTTTCGTCATCGGCGGGCCGGACGGCGATTGCGGGCTCACGGGCCGCAAGATCATCGTCGATACCTACGGCGGCGCGGCTCCCCACGGTGGTGGTGCCTTCTCGGGGAAAGACCCGACTAAGGTCGATCGGTCGGCGGCCTATGCCGCGCGCTATCTGGCGAAGAATGTGGTGGCTGCCGGCTTGGCCGACCGCTGCACTATTCAGCTTTCTTACGCGATTGGCGTATCGCACCCGCTGTCGGTCTATGTGAATACCGATGGCACGGGGCAGGTCGATGAAGCCCGCCTCGTCAAAGTGCTGCAAGAGCTGATGAACCTCAGCCCGCGCGGCATTCGCGAGCATCTGGGGCTTAATCGCCCGATCTACGCCCGCACGGCGGCCTATGGCCACTTTGGGCGCGAGCCGGAAGCGGACGGCGGTTTCTCCTGGGAAAAAACCGATCTGGTCCCGGCCCTGAAATCGACCTTCGGCGCGTAAGTGACCGGCGAGGTTAAACGCCGCGTCTATGGGCGGCGCTTCGGGCGGAAATTACGCGACAGCCAGAAGGAGCTTCTGGCCGAGGTGATGCCGAAGGTGCGCGTTCCGGTCTTAGAGCCGGGCGCGCGCCTCGACCCCGCCCGCCTGTTCGAGACGCCAAAGCGCGATTTCTGGTTGGAAATCGGCTTTGGCGGCGGCGAACATCTCGTGTGGCAGGCGGATCAGAACCCCGATGTCGGCCTGATCGGGGCAGAGCCGTTCCTGAACGGCGTCGTCTCGGGCCTGGGGCATATTCACCGCGAGCAGGTGACGAATGTGCGCGTTTGGCCGGACGATGCGCGCCCGCTGATGGATGCGCTGCCCGATGGCTGCCTAGGCCGCGCCTTCATTCTGTTCCCCGATCCCTGGCCGAAGAAGCGGCATAACAGCCGCCGGTTCGTGCAAAAGGAAAATCTCGATAGTCTCGCCCGCCTGCTGCGGCCGGGGGCGGAACTGCGCATGGCCAGCGACGATCAAGATTACGTCGCTTGGATGCTGGCGGAGACGACCCCCCATCCGGCTTTTGCATGGCTCGCCGAAGGGCCGAGCGATTGGCGCGAGCGCCCCCGTGACTGGCCCGCAACACGCTATGAAGAAAAGGCGCGCGCGAAAGGGATTCACCCAAGTTTCCTAAGGTTTCAGCGGCGGGCGATGATTTAGCCCTTGCGGCGGGAGCGCAAAAGCGTAATATCCCGCCACTCCCATAGCGGATCGGTTGCAAAACCGGACCGACGCAAAAAGGGTGGGCCTCTTGGCCCACTTTTTTGTTTTTCGGGTGTGAGGTTTCGGAATCTTTTCGGATTTTTCTGAAATTCGGCGGGTTCTGGTTTGGGTTTGGCGAGATGAACGACGAAGATGAAATTGGCCCGGTGCAAGCGGGCGTGGCAAGCAAGATCGAGGCGCTAATCGAGCCCGCGATTGATGCGATGGGCTATGCGCTGGTTCGGGTGCAATATGCGGGTGGCCAGCGGCCTTTGTTGCAGATTATGGCCGAACGCCAGGACGGCGTTCCCATGTCGGTGGACGATTGCGCTGAAATCAGCCGCGCAGCGTCGGCCATTCTCGATGTGGAAGATCCGATTTCGGAAGCCTATCATCTCGAAGTCAGCTCGCCCGGTATTGACCGGCCCTTGACGCGCAAAACCGATTTTACCCGCTTTGCCGGGTTTGAAGTGCGGATTGATGCCGACCGGCTGATCGAAGGGCGCAAGCGCTTTCGCGGACGGTTGCTGGGAATTGCCGAAAACGGCATCGTGCGCATTCGCGATGGCGAAACCGATTTTCAGATTCCCTTCAATGCCATTGCCCGCGCCAAATTGATCCTAACGGACGATTTGATGAAGGCGAGCGCCGACGCGCTGAAGAATTAACCTAGCGTCGTTGCCGGTTCGGCCCGACCCCCGGCACGAGAGGATGCGACGCGACATTGACGGACGAATGGAACCAAGACCGTGTTAACCAGAGTTGAACTGCTGCAAGTCGCCGATACCGTCGCCCGGGAAAAGGGCATCGACCGCGAAGAAGTTCTGGTGGCGATGGAGCAGGCCATTCAGAAGGCCGGACGGTCGAAATACGGGGTCGAGCACGATATTCGCGCCGAGATTGACCGCGCGAACGGCGAAATTCGCCTGCGCCGGTTCCGGGAAGTCGTCGAAACCGTCGATAATGAAGCCACGCAAATCAGCCTGATCGAAGCGCAGGACCGTAACCCGGACGCCGGGATTGGCGATTTTCTCACCGAAATGCTGCCGCCGATCGAGTTCGGTCGCATCGCCGCCCAGACCGCCAAGCAGGTGATCGTCCAGCGCGTCCGCGATGCTGAGCGCGATCGCCAGTTCAATGAATTCAAGGACCGTGTCGGCGAAATCATCAATGGTGTGGTGAAACGCGTCGAGTTCGGCAATGTCACCATCGATCTCGGACGGGCCGAATCGGTGCTGCGCCGCGACGAGTTGCTGCCGCGCGAAACCTTCCGCCCTGGCGACCGCGTGCGCGCCTATATCTATGACGTGCGCCGCGAACAGCGCGGCCCGCAGATTTTCCTCTCGCGCACGCATCCGCAGTTCATGGCGAAACTCTTCAGCCAGGAAGTGCCGGAAGTGTACGACGGGATTATCGAAATCCGCGCCGTGGCGCGCGATCCCGGCAGCCGCGCCAAAATCGGTGTGCATTCCAATGACAGCAGCATCGATCCGGTCGGTGCCTGCGTCGGTATGCGCGGGAGCCGCGTGCAGGCGGTGGTCGGCGAGCTTCAGGGCGAGAAGATCGACATTATTCCCTGGTCGCCCGATCCTGCGACCTTCGTCGTCAACGCTCTGGCCCCGGCGGAAGTCGCCAAGGTCGTGCTCGATGAGGAAGCCCATCGCATCGATGTGATCGTTCCCGACGATCAACTGTCGCTGGCCATCGGTCGGCGCGGGCAGAATGTGCGTTTGGCGTCCCAGCTCACGGGCTGGGACATCGATATTATGACCGAAAAGCAGGATTCGGAGCGCCGTCAGGAAGATATCCGCGCCCGCTCGGAACTGTTTATCGAAGCCCTGGATGTGGACGAGCTCATCGCGCATCTGCTGGTTTCGGAAGGCTTTAGCACGCTCGAAGAAATCACCGGCGTCGCCACCGAAGAACTCGCGTCCATCGAAGGCTTCGATGACGATATCGCGACCGAACTGCAAGCCCGTGCCGCCGCCTATATCGAACAGCGCGACGTTGCGTTCGAAGAGCAGCGCAAAACGATGGGCGTGGCCGATGATGTGGCGGCCCTGCCGGGCATGACGCCGGGTCTGCTGGTGAAACTGGGTGAAAAGGGCCTCAAAACCCTGGATGACGTGGGCGATCTCGCGTCGGACGAACTGCTGGAACTCGCTGGGACCGACTCGGGCCTGGACGAAGCGCAAGCCAATGATCTCATCATGGCCGCGCGCGCCCATTGGTTCACCGACGAAGAGGCGGGGGCTTAAGCTTAGTGCTGCCGCTGGAGCCGACATCGGCGGAAATCTTGGACGGCGACGCTGCGGATGCGGCCTATGCCGACGAGAATTTTCCGGAGACCGGCCCCACGCGGCGCTGCGTCGCCACCTTCGCCCTGCGGCCTAAGGCCGAGTTGGTGCGATGCGTGGTGTCGCCGGATGGGGTGTTGGTGCCCGATCTTGAGACTAAACTTCCGGGCCGGGGGCTCTATGTAACCCCCAGCCGGGACGCGATAGGACAGGCGCTGAAGAAGCGCGCTTTTGCTAAGGCGGCTAAGCGTCCGGTCCAGGTACCGGACGATTGGGCCGACCGCTTGGCCCACTTGATTGCCGCCCGGTGCGGTAGTTTATTGGGCCTCGCGCGCCGAGCGGGGCAAGCGGTGATTGGGTACGATCAGGCGGAAGCCTGGGTTCGGGCCAATCGCGCCGCATTGCTAATCCAGGCGTGTGATGGGGCTGCCGGTGGGCGGTCAAAACTCTCTTCCCTGTTTGCCGCCTTACGCGCGCAGCCAGGGCAGGCATCCCGGCCCGAGAATCCGGGACGGGAATGGTCTCTTCTCACGGCGGCGCAGTTAGCGGCCCCGTTTGGAAGAGATCATCTGGTGCATGTAGCCATCTCCCCCGGGGGGCTGGCTCAGCGTCTGGATGAGGAATTTGCGCGGCTTTCTCAGTTGCGCGCGGATGGGTTTGAGCAGGAAGTCGCAAGAGCATGACGAACGAGAACGAGCAAAGCGGTAAGAAACCCCTCACGTTGAGCAGGGGTAAGCTCGAGCTCAAGAAGCCGGTCGAGACCCAACAGGTGCGCCAAAGTTTTTCGCACGGTCGGTCGAAGACGGTTCAGGTTGAGGTAAAGAAGAAGCGGGTGAGCACGGATGCCCCCGCCGAGGCCC
>NZ_LAJY01000750.1 GCF_000963705.1 Elstera litoralis
TCCGGATGATCCCGCGCAACTGCATATCGGGTTTCACATCGTCGGGCGGATCATATTCGCCCAGCAGCATGCCCGACAGCGACCAATTGATCGTCGGGTAATTCATCGTGACCTTCATCGGGTCGCCCTTATCCGGATTATCTTCCGGGCGCAGCGAATGCATATATTCCATGAGGGCAAAACCCTCTTTGCTGATCCAAGTGAACTCCACTCCCAGCAACTGCTTACCCGCGTCGGCCCGCGCCACTTTGGCTTCGAACAGGCCGACCGTGGTGCGGTTGGGGAAGGTGAACGCGCCGTGGAAGGTCGCCCCCACTTCGAGCGGCCCCCGGTAGTCCTTCAGAATCATATGCGAGAAAGACCAGCGCAGCGTTTCAAAAACGGTCGCGAATAGGTCCACCGAAAGCGTGGGGATGGTATAGCGCTTGTCCCGGTGGGCGCCGCTGGCCTGGGGAGCATTCCCCCCTTTCGCCGCCATTCCTCGCATCATGGGTAAACCGTCCCTTGGAACCTATTGATCTGGATGGAGTGTTATCCATCTCCATGCGTAAAACGCGTATCGACTGAATCACGAACGCTAGCCTAACGCCAGCGAAATTTACCGGAAAATGGCCTGGAAACGCCATAAAAATAATCCCCCGCTGCCAAAACGGCAGCGGGGGATGTACAGAAGGCCCGTAGGTTTATTACGCGCTGTAATACATTTCGAATTCCACCGGATGCGGAGTGGTTTCGAAACGCATCACTTCTTCCATCTTCAACTCGATGTACGAGGCGATTTGATCGTCGGTGAACACATCGCCGCGCTTCAGGAAGTCGCTGTCTTTTGCCAAGCTTTCGAGAGCTTCACGGAGCGAGCCGCAAACCGTGGGAACTTCCTTCAGTTCTTCCGGCGGCAGATCGTACAG
>NZ_LAJY01000751.1 GCF_000963705.1 Elstera litoralis
ATCCGCCCGACGCCGTGACCCCCGGCTGATAATTCGGCGATTCCGATGGCGCGAGCGTCACCATCGCCTGCCGACAAATTTCAGGATCGGGTGCGCCCAACAGCGCGCCGCCGCCGATATTCATTTGAAACCGGGGAGCCTGCGCCTCGGCCTGGGAGATGAAAACGCCCCTGCCCCCCGCAAAACCGAGGCCGGAAAGCATGAGTGCCGCGAGCGCATATCCGCGCCTATTTTTTGCCCAATGAACCATTTTCGCAGCCTAACAGATTCTTTTTCAGAACCACAGACGGCAAAATCTTCCCGCCTGCGCCGTTTGTAACCAATTGGTTCACTTCGCTTTTTTGAGAGGGAATCCAGAAAAAAACCGAAATTTTACCTCCGATTAAGGAAGAAGCAGATTTTGGCGAAAAAATGGGTGACAGAGGCAGGGGCGCATGCCTATACTCCCTCCAACAAATAAAAAGACTGCGCGACAAAAGGCCGCGCAGCCCGAGTTTAGGGAGGAATCGCCACTAGGCGGAGACAAGCAGCATAAGCTGTTGTCGTACAAATAAGATATCTTCTGCATTGCAGCATGGCAAGATCAAAATGTTGATCTTGCCCTTTTTTTTGCCTGTTTCCAAAGTGCTGGTTATTATTTAAGCGATCTGCCTTTGCTTGCAGCAGAACTCGCATGGAATTGCGGCAATAATCGCGTGCGCATCCAACCGTTTCGGTTCGCCCTTGCCTCCCGCCTCCGAGCACCGCAGGCTAGGCTATGGTTTTCACCCCCCTCTCCGCGCCGCTGGCCGATGCCGTCGCGCTACTCACACCCGACGATCATGCCCGGATTGTCGAGCATATCGGACCGATTACCCACGGCGATGGCAATGAGGATGGAACCAGCGTGCGCGCCGTCCGGCTCAATCGCGCCTGGGTGCTGCGCCTCGCCCGAACGGCCTCGGCCCCGCTGGCACGCGAAACCGGGCTGCTAATGGAAATCGCCGCGCGCCTGCCGCCGGAGCTGCGCGGCCTGCTGCCCATTCCCGCGCTCGCGG
>NZ_LAJY01000752.1 GCF_000963705.1 Elstera litoralis
AGGTCCACCTGTAAGCCGCCGAGATCGAAAAGGGTTGCCCCCGGCATCGCATCTACCAGCAAATCGAGATCGCTCCCTTCGTGATCCGTACCGTGCAGGGCCGACCCGAAGACACGCGGGTTCCGCGTCGGGAAACGACTGACAGCCTCCCGAATGGCATCACGATTTTGCGTCAAGGCGAGCGAGGGTTTCACTGCGAGCTCCGATCCTGTTGCCATCCTTATACGGGAAAAGACTGGTCCCCGGCAGAGGGTCTATTCAAGCACGCTCCAGCCCCATCAGGTCCGCCAAGCGGTTCGACACCGCTTCAGCCGCTGCAACAAGCGCAGCATCGGGACGATGCACATAGCGCGAGGTGACGCCGCGTCCTTTATGCCCGAATCGCTAATCATCCGGCGCACGGTGGGCTGATCGACATCCTTTACCGGCAACCCGCCGATCAGCGGTTTGATGTGGCGTTTGATCCGACCCGTATCGATTTCCAAGGTCGAAGCTTTTTTCGGTCGGTTGAGGCGCGTCAGGATCAAGCCTGCCTCCGCCGCTTCCATATAGCGGTCACAGAGTTCGCCGATGGTGAAGGCTTGCTTGCGCTCTATCTTGGCGGAGTGTTTTTCCGCCATCGGGTCCACCCCCTCGGCGATCCGTCCGGTCAAGCGCCGGGCTTCGGCACGGGCATTCTCCACTGTCCACGGTGCCCCGAATTTCCCGATGGTGAACCAGCGTGCTTTTCCATCGAAACTATATTTCAGCACAAAGCTCTTCCTGCGCCCCTGGAAGCGCACACCGAAGCCGGTCACGGCCCCCCTTGCCGCTATCCCACAAAACCCCCGCTTCGGTCATCCCATCGACATCGCGTTTGGTGATCGGCATTCCCCGCCCCGAAAAAACGATGGACCTTACCGGGCCTGCGAGGGTGCCGGCGGGCTCCCTCATGGTCATTCTGCCCGAACGGGATTCGCGCGCCTCGGCGGATTATCGATATGCAAACATGTATCGGTGCCCGCAAAAATGCTATTGGACGCTGGTGCTTTCCATCTCCTATGCTTTTTCCGGAAATTAAGAATCAGGCCGTCTCGAGTGAGATGAGTTTGGCGTTTCGGAGGATAAATCTCATGCAAAATCAAACTTCCGTGAGTTTCTAAACAAAACTCGGCTCGGATTGAGTTTCGAGCAATGCTGGCTTTGGCCTGAAAATCACTTAATCGGTTTTTGGGAATGGTCCGTGTTGTTTGACTAAAATGACTAAACCCAGCGGCGATACTCATGAGGTCGACCGATGGTGGACTATGCTCAAAACAATCTCATGAACCTTGGAGGAGACGGACACTATGAAGCGGAATAAGATTTCGGCGCTGTTATTGGGCGCATCTTTGCTGGCTTTCTCGGGCGCGGCCAATGCTTTGACGATTGGTTTTTCGCAGA
>NZ_LAJY01000753.1 GCF_000963705.1 Elstera litoralis
GCAGCCGGGCGCGGCCCGCCTGCGCCATTTCCCGTTCGGTCGCGCGGAACAGCAGCGTCACCTGCGGGGCCATGCCGAGCGCTTGGGCGAGTCCGAGCGTCGCCACCGCCGCCACGGCGACCGCAAACCCGCCGCCGCCGAGCGGGATCAGCGCCATCGCCAGCGCCGAGCCGAGCAACCCCAGCAGGGTAAACGTGAAAGGCCGGTTGCGCCGGTCGATCTGCCGGGCGATCGGCGTTGCCAGCAGGACCAGCACGAGGCCGTAGACCATCAACACCCAGCCGATCCGATTCGCCGGAAAGCCGTGATCGTGCAGATGCAGCGGCACGAGGTAATAGAGGAACGCCCCGATCACCAGCCGCGACGGAATCGCCGCCAGCAGCACGAGGGCGAGAAAGCGGGGGTTGCTGAACAAGGGGCGTAAACTCACCGCCGCGCGGCGGGGTTCGCGCGCGTCCGGCAGATATCTGGCGGGAACCAATCCGGCGAGGGCGAGGGCGGCTCCGGCGGCGAGGGTTGCCGGATAGAAGATTTCGGCGGCGAGCGTGCCCCCGATCAGGGTTCCGGCCAAGGTGCCGCCGAAGAACAAGCTAAGATAGAGGCCCGACGCTCGGTGCGCGCTTCCGGCGGATAGGCGCGCAGCAGCGCGTCCTGCACCAAGATCATCGCTACGCCATAGGCGAACCCGGCAATCGCCCGGCACAGGATGAGCGCTTCGACGGAGGGGGCGAGGGCGGCCCCCAGCAGGCAGACGCTTACCGTTGCCTGCGCCGCGCGCGTCAAACCGCGCTGCCCGCGTTCCGGTAACCACAGCGGTACGCTAAGCTGCGCCGCCGCCACCATCAACCAGAACAGCGAGACGGGAAGACCGGCGGCGGCTTCGGGCGAAAGCAGGCCCCAAACCTGCCCGAGACCCCGCGCGTAAACCGGCAGAAACGACACGCCAACGGCATCGGCGGCGACCAGCGCCAAAAACGAGAGTTTGATTGGCCAAAGCCGTTGCCTGTGCGCGGTCATCCCAGGCTGATACCCTTTTAACGTCAGCACGCGCCGTCCCTCTCCTCGAAGATTGGCGACCGTCTGAATATCTAAATAGGCTTTTTAAAGATTCTACCGCACGGCGCAAGGGCGAATGGCAATAGTCATAAAATTGTAAATTGTGATTAACGGCGGTCATTCTTATACACTGTCAGGACTAGTTTTATCGACCGCTGCCCTACGATTACAACGAGGCTT
>NZ_LAJY01000754.1 GCF_000963705.1 Elstera litoralis
CCTTAACCTTGGTAAAGTCCTGGCTTGTCAGGACCCGTTTAGGGTGAATGTTCAATGACCCAATCCCATGAGGCCCGATACCCGGTTCTTCCTTTGCGGGATATTGTTGTTTTTCCGCATATGATCGTGCCGCTCTTTGTAGGGCGCGAGAAATCCGTTCGGGCGCTTGAAGATGTGATGCGGGAGGACAAGCAGATCCTTCTGGTGACGCAAAAAAATGCGTCGCAGGATGATCCGACTGCCGCCGATCTCTATGAAATCGGAACCGTCGCCACGGTTTTGCAACTGCTTAAACTGCCGGATAAAACGGTAAAAGTGCTGGTGGAAGGCGTCTCGCGCGCCCGCATCGACAGCTTTACCGAGAATGCCGATTTCTTCCAAGCGGTCGCCCATCCGGTGATCGAGACCGAAGACGAAACCCCGGAAATCGAAGCGCTAGGGCGCGCGGTGGTCGGGCAGTTCGAGCAGTATCTGAAGCTCAACAAAAAAATTCCGCCGGAAGTGCTGGTATCGGTCAATCAGATCGAAGAGCCGAGCAAGCTGGCCGATACCATCGCCTCGCATCTGGCGCTGAAGATCCCCGAAAAGCAGCAACTGCTGGAGCTCACGTCGCTCACCGAGCGGTTGGAGCGGATCTACGGCTTCATGGAAGGCGAAATCGGCGTTCTTCAGGTCGAAAAGCGCATCCGTAACCGCGTGAAGCGGCAGATGGAGAAAACCCAGCGCGAATATTACCTGAACGAGCAGCTCAAG
>NZ_LAJY01000755.1 GCF_000963705.1 Elstera litoralis
GGTCTCGCGGGTCAAGGGGGCGAGATTGGCCTCGAACTGGTCGGCAGCGTGCCGCGTAGATGCAGGCGCTTGCCGTTCAGATCCGTGACGGTAATGAAGCCAATGTCTTTATTCCGGTCGAGGATATCGTCGAAAAGCTCATCGGTTCCGGCAAGTTTCTCGACGGGAATGCCCCAGGCCACCGCCTGATCCAACTGCGCCAGAACATAGGTGCCGACCTTTTCGGCTTTCTTTTCCAGCTCCGGCAAAATCTGCGGCTCGAAAAGACTGCGCGAGAAGACGGAAAACCCTGCCAGCATCACCAGCAGCAGCAGCACCGCAAGCGTTAAGAGCCGGAAACTGATCGATTTCGCGAGATCGGTATTCATGCTTTTTCTGCTGCCTGCTTCAACTCTTGGTCGGCCTGCTGGATGGTTTCGACGACACTAATAATGTCGTCGCCCAGCGCGCCGGTCGGTTTTGATAGGGTTTGTGCGCGGCCCGCCACCAACGCTTCAGCCACATAGGTTTCAGCGGTGCGGAACCCGGCGATGATTTTGCGGAACACCAGCCAGACCCCCGCGACCGTCAATAAGCTACAGACGAGAAGCGCGACCGCGCCCGCCGCCGCCAGCCCAGGGCGCACGGCCTCGGTCCGGCTCGTCACCGCCAATTTATTGTAGCGCAGCATAACCCCCCCGGCGACTTGCCCGAAGGTATTGCGCAGCGTCGCGCCCAAAACAGGATTACCCTCGTAGTCTTCCTGCCAAATTCCGCCCTCGGACCGCGACATGGTGCGAACCCAATCTTCCGGTAACGGCGTTTCCAGCCGGGCTTTATCGGTAGAAAAAAGGATCGTGCCGGAAGTATCGGCAATCTCGATGGCGAGGATCTGATCGTCGCTCCGCTCTTCGCGCTCAATGAGCTGCTGAAGATCGCGCAACTCGGCCAGCGACAAGCCCAAATTCATCGCGTTTTCAACATCGCCTTGCAGGCCGTTAACGGTCACGACAAACCTAGACGCAATAACGTTTGTAACGGCTTTCTCAAACTTGAAATAGTTCAACAAAGCCGTCAGAATCAGCGCTGCACCG
>NZ_LAJY01000756.1 GCF_000963705.1 Elstera litoralis
CCAGGGCATCCCACATTTCCGGCTCCAAGCGAATCGTCGTACGCTTCCCCTTCACCGTGACATTGCGCAGAACCAACGCGCTGTCCCGGTGTGTATCGACCATATGGCGCATGGCCTGCTCGAAAATAGACACGCGCGTATCCGCTTTAACCGGGCTAGGCGCCTGGGAATGCGTTTGTACCAAGCTCTCAGCGATCAGCCGCAAGGCCGCCCGCGTTGCCAGAGTTCCATCCCGAGAGTCCATCAACACCCCCAAAGTGGCGGGTGTTCCCGATTTAATCGGCCCGCCTTATGCGCTCAACCTTTGCACCCGCTCCCGCGGCACGACCTTCGCAGGCCGCGCCATCGAATGCTCCAGAACCCCCGGAACATGCCAAGCCCCTTCGGGACGCAGCAGCACCACATCGTCGGCCCCGTATCGGATTGCCTCCGGGTGGGGGTCGAACTCAACCACAACCGCTACATATTCCGCGTCCGAAAAGTGGAACGGCGGATGATTGGTTTGATTGAACCCGTGACGACGCCAGAACCGCAGAAGACGCTTCTGTGCATGGCCATACACCTTCGTATAGCCCTTCCGTCGGCAAAAATCGAATCCGAAATCCACCGCAAGCCTCGGTGATTCCGGTACCTCGGTACTCAGATCGCAC
>NZ_LAJY01000757.1 GCF_000963705.1 Elstera litoralis
CGCCGGATCAACGGAGAGCACAGACCAGGAAATCAGAAGTGGCCCATCGCCGGTCGCACAGAGCGAGATGTACCCATGCATTCTGACGAGCACCATAACCAGATCGGCATGTGTTACGTCTGGATCGACCCCAAGATGCCCTGCCGCCCAGGCCTCAAGTCCTGATTCAGCAAGATCCATCCCCAGATCCGTAATCCAATACTCCAAGGCATGACTGGGTTTAGCGAGCGAAAGTGCCTGTAAAATACTAAGATGGTCCACTGCAACTTTCGGGTCTGACCGGGTAATCAGCCGCGTCAAACTAGGTATCGCAGCCAGTACTCCTACCAGCGTCTCCGCGCGCGGAAGGCCGGCTCCGATCCAAAGTCGGCGAGCTTGGCGCGCAGATAATCCGACTCCCATAAGTCTCTCACGGGCAGCACTGTAATCCCCCTGAAAAAAAAGTCTGCACTGCGGCCGCTATTTCCAACCGGATCGCCATATCCCCCCGCCCTATCTTTATTAATTTCGGCTGCACATGACGTAGCGGAACCATCAAGGTTCCGCGCGCGGCCGTCATTCTCTCCCGCTCGTCCCTGGTTACTGCTGTATGCGCATCGTCGCAATTGATTTTAGCACGGCAACAATATTTGTTGTTATTGGGTTGAAAAAACATCATGCGGTTGGACACACGCGGCCCGGAATAACTCCGGCGGGTCGCGAGCCACTATGATTCACTGACGGGATATCCCAGCCT
>NZ_LAJY01000758.1 GCF_000963705.1 Elstera litoralis
ATAACACACCTAATACGATTATAGTCACCGAAATATAATTAATAATTGGCGGTGTACCGTTAACGATACAGCTCAAAACATACTATTGCAGGTAGGTTCTTGTCGCTTAAGACCGGCAGAAACCCGCAGAGCAATATTCTGCGTTGCAACAGATTTTCGTTTTTTGATCGACCCGCGCGCGGCATCACGGATTAAGCCGCGCGCGGGTTTTTGCGTTTTTCAGCCCCGTCAAAAGGCTTAAAACTTTAGATAACCCCGTGACAATGCTTGTATTTTTTGCCCGAACCGCAGGGGCAGGCGACATTGCGCGATAGGTCCGTCCAAGTGGTCGGATCGTCGCGGCGGATGCGGCTGCCGTGATACAGAGTCCAGCCGTCGTCATCCGTTGCCGGGGCAGCGTCATCGGCGAATAGCGCCCCGGGCGGGGTCGACATTTGCAGTTGCAGATGGGTGATTGCTTGCACGACCGATTGGCGCAGGCTGCCCAGCATATCTTCGAACAGCACGAAGGCTTCGCGCTTATATTCGTTCAGCGGATCGCGCTGGGCATAGGCGCGCAGGCCGATGCCCTGGCGCAGATGATCGAGCGTCAGCAGATGGTCTTTCCAGAGTTGATCGAGGATTTGCAGCAGCATGCTCTTTTCGGCCAGGCGCATAATCTGCGGGCCATATTCGGTTTCCTTACCGGCCATCGCGCTATCGGAGGCCTGGGTGATGCGCTCCAGAATCTCTTCGTCGGCGATGCCCTCTTCCTTCGCCCAGTCGGGCAGTGGCAGATCGAGGGCGAGCAGGCGCAGCGTTTCAGTATGGAGCTGGCCGATATCCCATTGCTCGGCATAGGCCGCCGCCGGAATGCAGCGCTTCACGAGGTCTTGAATAACCTCCTGGCGCATTTCCGTGACCATGCCGGAGCAATCTTCGGCATTCATGATCTCGCGGCGCTGCTCGTAGATCACCTTGCGCTGATCGTTCATGACGTTATCGAAGCGCAACAGATTCTTGCGGATTTCGAAATTGCGCGCTTCAACGCGCTGTTGGGCTTTGGCGAGCGCCTTATTGATCCAGGGGTGAATGATGGCTTCGCCTTCTTTCAGCCCCAGCTTTTGCAGCATCCCATCCATCCGGTCGGCGGCGAAGATGCGCATCAGATCGTCTTCGAGCGACAGGAAGAATTTGGACGCGCCGGGATCGCCCTGACGGCCCGAGCGGCCGCGCAACTGATTGTCGATACGGCGGCTTTCGTGGCGCTCGGTGCCCATCACATAGAGCCCGCCTGCGGCCAGCACGATCTGGCGGGCGGCTTCCACTTCGGCGCGGATCGTCGCTTCCTTGGCGGCGCGAACTTCGGCGCTGTCGGTCGGCATCACTTCGACCGCAAGCCGGGCTTCCACATTGCCGCCGAGCTGAATATCGGTGCCGCGCCCGGCCATATTGGTGGCAATCGTCACCGCGCCGGGGCTGCCCGCTTGCGCCACTATCATGGCTTCCTGCTCGTGGTAGCGCGCGTTCAGCACCGAATGGGGGATGTTGGCCTTCTTCAGCAGTTCCGACAGCAGTTCCGATTTTTCAATCGAAACCGTGCCGACCAGCACCGGCTGATTGCGCTCGCGGCATTCTTTGATAAGGGCGGCGATAGCTTCGTATTTCTCGCGGGCGGTACGATAGACCTCATCGTCATGGTCTTTACGCGAGACCGGCACATTGGTGGGAATATCCACCACTTCGAGATTGTAGATTTCCTGGAATTCCGCCGCTTCCGTCGCCGCCGTACCGGTC
>NZ_LAJY01000759.1 GCF_000963705.1 Elstera litoralis
GGAACAATCAGCCAGTGGAACTCTTGCCATCACGATACTTCCGCTTGTAAATATAAAAATTGGAGTTTCATGATGAATATTCTTATCATCGAAGATGATCGGAGAATTTCAGACTTCTTGCAGCGTGGATTGCGCGCGGAAGGCATGCAAGTACGCGTTACTCAGGAAGGGCACGAGGGTATTATTTTCGCCCAAGAGGCTTGGCAGAATTTCAGAAATTCCGGTTTGCCGACGATTATCATTCTCGATCTGATGTTGCCTGATATTAGCGGGCTTGAGGTATGCCAAAACGCTTCGAGCCGCGTTGATTCAGCTTCCGGTTCTCATGCTGACGGCCTTAACAACCGTTGAAGATCGGATTGCCGGTTTGCGGCTTGGTGCAGATGATTATCTGTGCAAGCCCTTCGATTTTGACGAGCTGCTTGCGCGGCTCGAGGCACTCAGTCGGCGCAGCCGCGAACTCAGTGCGGCACCCCAAACGGTGCTGCGCCTTGCAGATCTTGAGCTTGACCGTTCGACGATGCGGGTTACACGCGGAGGCCAGCCCATCTCGCTAACCGCCAAAGAATTGGCTTTGCTCGAACTCTTATTGAGCGCACCCGGTAAACTCTTTAGCCGGGAAAGAATCCTGTCTAATATTTGGGGTATGAATGAGGATCCTCTGACTAATGTGGTCGATGTATATATTGGTCGACTGCGTAGCAAGATCGACCAAGGGCATTCTCAACGGTTGATTCAAACACAAAGGGGGCTTGGATACCGTATCGATGCCAGTTAAGAACGGCTGAAAAAGCTTTGAGGTTGATAGAAATAAGGTTTGTATCTGTATATTTTTTCAAATGTCTTAGGTTTTTCAACGGATGATGAGTTGGGTGGAAATTGAAGCGCTATTTGCGCCCTTTTAGGAACCGGCGGAATTAGTCTTTTAGGATGCCCAGTTCGCGCTCTATCGTAGCGCCGAGTATGGCGGATGGGGTGGGATTCGAACCCACGGAAGGCTCACACCTTCGGCGGTTTTCAAGACCGCTGCCTTAAACCCCTCGGCCACCCATCCGTGGGGCGGACCCTAGCGAAGCCGCCTGGGTTCCGTCAAGAGTGCAGGTCCAGGACCGGCAGCGGTCCT
>NZ_LAJY01000076.1 GCF_000963705.1 Elstera litoralis
CGGCGGCCCGCCGCTGCTGATGTACTTGCTGCCGCAGCGGATGGAAAAAATGCTGCTGGCGGGGACCACGGTCGTCTATTTCGCCATCGTCAACTTCGTCAAGCTGGTGCCCTATTTGTGGTTCGGGCAGATCGATGCGACCAACTTCAGCCAAGCCCTGATTTTAGCCCCGCTCGCTCCGTTAGGCATCTGGATCGGCTATTGGCTGACCAAGCGGATGGACAGCAAGACCTTCTACAAGCTCAGCCATATCCTGCTGCTCGTCGCAGGGCTGAAGCTGACCTACGACGGTTTGCAGGGTTTGGGGGTATTTTAGGCCGAGAGCGTCCGCCGCACGCAGTCTTTCCAGCCCGCATATTTATGGGCGCGGACCTCCTCCGGCATTTGCGGGGTGAAGCGGCGGTCGAGTGCCCAGTCGCCAGCGAACCCATCGAGATCGGGATAGAGGCCCGCTTGCCGCCCGGCGAGATAGGCCGCGCCCAAAGCGGTGGTTTCCAGAATAACGGGCCGGTCGACCGGGGCGGCCAGCAGATCGGCCAAGAATTGCAGCGTCCAATCGCTCGCCACCATGCCGCCATCGACGCGCAGCACGGTTTCACCGCCTTGGGCATCGGCCCAATCGCCGCGCATGGCTTCGAGAAGATCGCGGGTTTGATAGGCGACGGCTTCCAGCGCTGCCCGTGCCAGTTCCGCCCGCCCGGTGCCGCGCGTGAGGCCATAGATCGCGCCGCGCGCATTGCTATCCCAATAGGGTGCGCCGAGGCCGACAAAGGCCGGGACCAGATACACGTCTTCCTCGTCGGACGCGGTGGCGGCGAGCGCGCCGGTTTCGGAGGCCGAGGCGATGATCTGCAAGCCGTCGCGCAGCCATTGCACCGCCGCGCCCGCGATGAAGATCGAGCCTTCCAGCGCGTAGGTGCGTTTACCGTCCAACTGATAGGCAATCGTCGTCAGCAGCCGATTGCGCGAGATCACGCCCTGGTCGCCGGTATTCAGCAGGGCAAAGCAGCCGGTGCCATAGGTGGATTTCAGCATTCCTGGCTTAAAGCAGGCTTGCCCAACGAGCGCCGCCTGCTGGTCGCCCGCAATGCCTAGAACGGGAATGGCCGCGCCGAACAGGCTGGGGTCGGTCACGCCGAAGGGCGCGGCGGAATCCTTCACCTCGGGCAAGCCGCTGCGCGGCACCTGGAAGAGCTTCAACAGCTCGTCAGACCAGTCGCCGGTATGGATATTCAGCAGATTGGTGCGCGACGCGTTGGTCGCATCGGTGGCATGCACGCGCCCGCCGGTGAGCCGCCAGAGGAGGAAACTATCGACCGTGCCGAAGGCGAGTTTTCCGGCCTCCGCATCGGCGCGCGCGCCGGGGACGTGATCGAGAATCCAGGCGATTTTGGTCGCCGAAAAATAGGAATCGATGCGCAGGCCCGTGCGCGCCTGCACTTCCACCGTATGCCCGTCGCGCGTGAGTTGGGCGCAGAGATCGGCAGTGCGGCGGTCTTGCCAAACAATCGCGTTATAGGTGGCTTTGCCGGTGGCGCGGTCCCACACAAGTGTAGTTTCGCGCTGATTGGTGATGCCGATCCCGGCGACCTGCGCGGCCTCGACGCCCGCTTTTACCAAGCAGGCCTTGCACGTGGCGACGACGCTCGCCCAGATTGCTTCGGGGTCATGCTCGACCCAGCCGGAGGCCGGGAAAATCTGGGGGAACTCTTGCTGGGCGCTGGCGACGCTGCGCCCCTTGGCATCGAACAGAATTGCCCGGCTGGACGTCGTGCCTGATCGATTGCGAGAATATAGGTTTGCACGCCTGCCCCCATGATGGTCCTCCCTAAACCCGCGCCCCGTGTTCGAGTGTCGCGGGGAGAGAATTTATCGCTAAAAGCCTGTGAGGCCAGAGAAAATTCTACCCGCGCAGCAAATGGCTCAGCGCGGGCAGCGCCAGCGACGCGCCGGAGAGGAACAGCAGGCAAAACACCCCGCGCCGAAACACTAAGGGCGAGACCGGCGGCGGGAAGTGCCGCGCCAGGGCCGTCGATCCCATCACCACTGGAATCGCCAGCAGGCACGGTGCGTAAGCCGCGCTCGGAATATTCCCCATCAGCACGACCAAGCCTAAGCGCAACATGGCGTTCAGACCGAAGACGGCGACCAGGGTTTCCCGAATGACCGGAATCGGCAGCGGCTGGCGGTAGAAGTGATAGACCAGCGGCGGCCCTGCGGTGGAAAACATCCCGCCCATCAACCCCGACAGCGTGCCGAAGAAGATCGTCTTCAGCGGCCCGGCCAAGGCTTGCGGCCCTTTCGACGGCAGCGCGAGTTGAATGCTGGAGAGGATCGTCACGCCGCCCAGCAGGAGCTTCAGCGCCTGCACCCGCGTATCGGCCAGCCATTCCAGCAGCAGATAGCCAATCGCCAGCGCCGGGAGCGAACTCAGAACAACGATGATCCAGGGCCGTTTTGCTACATGCTTCCAGCCGCCGGTCGTCAGCATTTGGCTGGCGTTGGTGAAGGTCAGCAGCCCGACGAAGACCGCCGCCTCGGGCAAGGGCAGCGCGCCGATCAGCGCCACGCCCGCCATCGTCACAAGCCCGAAGGCGAAGCCGGTGACGGTTTGCAGATAGGCGGCGGCGGCGGTGATAAGGAGAAAGGCGGTAAGCTCGAAACTACTCATACCAGCGCCGTCAGCCCCCGGAACAGGGCGGCAAAACTGCTATCGCGGCGGTAGAAAATCGCGGGCTCGCCCAAGGGGGCGGGAATGCTGATATCGGCCCCGCCGTCAAAGGTCGCGCCGCTCCACACATGCACCCACTCGGCCCCTTGCGGCAGATGCAGGTTGCGGGTTTCCGTGCCCGCCTGCCAGACCGGGGCGACCAGCAGATCAGGGCCGTAGAGATAGGAATCTTGGACCGCGTAGCAGGCGGCATCTTCTTCGAAATGCAAAAACAGCGGGCGCTGCACCGGCAGCCCGGTTGCGACGGCGTCGGCGACCAAGCTTTTCAGATAAGGCACCAGATGCACCCAGAGTTTCACCATGCGGGCGAAATGGGCCAGCACCTGCGGGTTTTCGTCCAGTTGCAGATTATCGCGCGGGCGGTTCCCTTCGTGGGTGCGCATCACCGGCGTGAAAGCCGCCATTTCCGCCCAGCGCATCAGCAGTTCCGGCGTGCGCACATTGCCGAACAGGCTCGTGTAACCGCCGATATCGCTATGGTGATAGGCATTGCCGAGCAGGCCGGAGGAGAGCGCGCCGCTCATAACGGTCACAAGCCCGTCGTGGCGGGAGAAATCAACCGATTGATCGCCCGCCCATAAGAGCGGGCAGTGCGCCTGCACCCCCGTAAACCCGGCGCGCATGAAGAAGAGCGCTTCCCCGGTTTGGCCGCGTTTGGCGACGGCGCGGGCGTTCACTTCCGCCCAAAGGGTTGGCCAAGCGTTATGCATCAGGCGCGCGTCGATCCCATTGGCGAGATGCACGTCGATGGGCAGATACTCGCCGAAATCCGCCATCCAGCCCGACAGGCCAAAATCGAGCATATTTTGCCCGATCACCTTTTCTTCGAACCACGCACAGGCGGCGGGATTGGTGAAATCGATAACGCCGCAGTCGAACTCGCCAAAATCGACGAGGGCGGTTTTGCCCACCGCGTCTTTGGCGAAATAGCCTGCCGCCTCGGCCTCTTCGAACAGCATCCCGTCGTTGCACAGGTAGGGGTTCACATAGCCCATAAAGCGGATGCCCTCGGCCTTCAGCACCGCGATTTTCGCTTTCAGGTTAGGGTAATGCTGTTCGTTCGCCCGCCAATCCCAGAACAGACGCTTGCCGAAGGAGGTTTCGCGCAAGCCCACCCAATCTTCGCACCAGAGTGCCGAAACCGGTACCCCGGCGGCGCGGATTTTCTCCAGCCGGGCAAAGGAGTTATCACCGTCCTTCAGGCCGATGATTGCGCCACTGTAGACCCACTCCGGTAGCGGCGGTTGCCGCCCGAAGCGCTCGGAAAGCTGGCTGACGAGCCCGGTGAAGCGATCCGCCGCGAAAAGCTCGATCCGCGCGGGCACGGCCCAGGCTTCAAGCTCGTGATAGTCGGGATGGCGGAAATCGAAGGCCGAATAGGCGGTGGTTTCAAAATGCAGTGCGTATTTGCGCGACGACAGATACGTCGGCTGCGGGTAATTGGTGTTCCAATAATCGCCGCCCGCCTTGCCCATCACATCGGCTTTGAAAGTGATTTCACTGCTTTTGTCGCGCCCCACGCCGGGCTCGGAGGTCCAGAGCGGAAAGCGGCGGCCCTTGAGATCGAAATACGACATTTGCTCGCCGCCGCCCCATACATGCTCGCCCGCCTCGGCAAGGATGCGCAGCCAGAAGCGGTTGAGGCTGGGGTCAGCGACGGTCGGCACGATCTGGTTGCCGATAATTTTAAGCGTCGCAAGCGGGGCCACCCCTTCGGCGACGGCAAAAGTAATGCGCCAGCCGATGCTGTCTTCGGCGACAGTTGCGACGGGTAGGGGGAGGCGCGCGGTCAGCGTATCCTCGATGTCGAAATTGCCCCGAACCATATCCATCCGCGCGTCCCCGTGCCCGACGAACAGGCAGGGGGCAGCGGCGCGGTGGCGCAGGATCAGACGGCCCCCGAGGGTAAGATCGAAGCCATCGGGCAGGGCAAGAACGCGCATAGGAAAGTCTCTCTAATTCTGAGTAAGGCCAGCGTCGACGATGAAATTCGCGCCCGTGCAGCCGCCGCTTTCGTCCGACGCCAAGAACAGCGCCATGCGGGCGATGTGGGTGGCGTCGAGCCGGAATTTCAGCGCCTGTTGATCGATGAAGCGCTGGTTCGTCTCAGGGGTCAGCCATAGGGCTTTTTGCCGCTCGGTGAGAATCGCACCCGGTACGATGCAGTTCACGCGGATGCCGTCCGGCCCTAATTCCCGCGCGAGGGTGCGGTTCAGCCCGTTGATGGCGGCTTTGCTGGTGGTATAGGCGACCATCCCCGGCATGCCGCGCATCCAGGAGATCGACCCGAGCAGAATCACCACGCCGCTGCCGCGCGCCTTCATACCCGGCGCGACAGCCTGGGTGGCGAAAAACTGGTGGTCGAGGTTGAAGGCCAGCATGCGCCGCCACGCTTCGGGCTCGACCTCGTCCATCCCCTGCCGGTCGTCCTTGCCGGCGTTATTGATGAGCGCATCGATTCCGCCCAGCAGGCTTTCGACCTGGGCTACCGAAGCGCGCAGGGCGGCAATATCGGTAAGATCACAGGCCACGAAGCGTGCGCCGGTTTCGGCGGCGAGCGCTTGGCCTGCGGTTTCGTTGATATCGAGGAACGCCACCGCCGCGCCTTGCGCCACGAAAGCCCGCACCATTTCTTCCCCGATGCCCGACGCGCCGCCGGTAATCAGCACGCGGCGGGCTGCGAGCGAGCGGTAGGCAACCGACTGATAGGTCATACTGCGCTCCTAATAAACCGAGGCGATGGGGCCGGTAGGGGCAGGGGCGGCCCCGCGCAAACCGCCGAGCCATTCTACCGCGCGCCCGGTCATCATGCCCAGGTCCGACGCGATGGCGGCGTAATCATAACCATAGCCGAGGAAGCGTTGAACCATCTCCGGCGTCGGGCCGACGATGCCGATGGGTTTGCCCGCCGCTTTGGCCGCTTTTGCCGCGAAGGCGATCAGCGCCTGTACCTCGTCATGACCAATATTGCCGATGAAGCCCATCGCCGCCGACAGATCGCCGGGGCCGACGAAGAGGGCATCGACCCCCGGCACCGCCGCGATTTCCGGCAGGCGGGCGATAGCTTCCGGCGTTTCCAACTGCACGATCACGCAGGCCGCGTCATTGGCGGTTTTCAGATAGTTCGGGATTTGCCCATAGGCGGAGCCGCGATGGACGGCGGCGACCCCGCGCACGCCTTCGGGCGGGTAGCGCGTGTAGGAAACGGCGGCCTGGGCTTCCTCCGGCGTTTGGATGAAGGGGAACATCAGCGTCCGCCCGCCCGCATCCATCACCCGCTTCACCAGCACCATATCGTTCCAGGCGAGGCGAATGACGGGCTCGGCGGCCGTGCAGCCGACGGCGCGCAGAAGATGCGCCATATCGCTCACCTCGATCGGCACATGCTCCATATCGACGACCAGAAAATCGAACCCGACATGGCCCATCGCTTCGGCGGTCGAAGGGGCTGCCGTCATCAGCCAGGTGCCGAGCGGGGGGGATGCGGGCGGCGTTTGCAGCCAGGACTTGAAGTGATTCTGAAGCGCGGGCATCGGCTATCCCTAGAAAATCACCGGGTCGGGCACTATGGCCGTTCCCGAGAGGAAATCGAAATCGCAGCCCTCATGGGCCTGGGAGACGTGGCGCTGATAAAGCGCCGCAAACGAGCGCTCATATTGATAGGCCTTCGGCACCCAGGCGGCTTTACGCCGGGCGATTTCGGCGTCATCGACCAGCATATCGAGCGTGCCAGCAAGCACATCGAGCTTCACCAGATCGCCGGTTTGCAGCAGGGCGAGCGGCCCACCCACGGCGGCTTCCGGCGAGATATGCAGAATGCAGGTGCCGTAATGGGTGCCGCTCATCCGCCCGTCGCACAGGCGCACCATATCGCGCACGCCCTGTTTCAGCAGCTTTTTCGGGATTGGCAGATTACCCCATTCCGGCATGCCCGGCGCGCCCACCGGCCCGGCGTTGCGCAACACGAGAACGTGATTTTCGGTCACGTCCAAATCGGGATCGTCCAGCACCCGGTTCATCTCGCCGGGATCGTCGAACACCAGGCGGGGCCGGTATGCTGCAAGAATTTTTGGTTGGCGGCGGAAGATTTCATCACCGCGCCATTGGGGGCCAGATTGCCCTTCAACAGCGCCAGCGTGCGGCCTTTTTCCAGCGACACCACGGGGTTATCGAGCCCGCGAATCACATCATCGTTCCAGCACGGCGCGTCTCCGAGACTATCGCCCAAGGTGCCGCCGGTCACGGTGCGCGCCGACAGATCCAGATGGTCCGCCACCTTCGCCAAAAGGGCCGAGAGCCCCCCTGCGAAGTAGAAATCTTCCATCAGATATTCGCCGGAGGGAAATAGGTTGGCCAGCACCGGAATCCGGCCCGCCATTGCGTCCATATCCTCCAGCGTCAGGCTAATCCCCAACCGTCGCGCCATTGCCACCAGATGCACGGCGGCATTGGTGGAACCGCCGAGCGCCATATAGGCGACCAGCCCGTTGAGGAAGCTGGCGCGCGTGACGAAGTCGGACGGTTTCAAATCCTCCCAGACCATCTCCACAATCCGGCTGCCGCAGGTCGAGGCCATGCGCGGATGGCCACTGTCGCAGGCGGGCAGGGACGAGGCACCGGGGAGCGTGAGGCCCATCGCATCGACAATCGAAGTCATCGTCGAGGCGGTGCCCATCGTATTGCAGGTGCCCGCCGAGCGGGTCATGCGGCTCTCCAGATCGACCCAATCGTCTTGGGTGATGCTCCCTGCGCGCAATTCATCCCAATATTTCTTAGTATGGGTGCCCGCGCCGGTTTTCTGGCCGCGCCATTGCCCGTTCGACATTGGCCCCGCCGGGCAATAGATGACCGGCAGATCGACCGAAAACGCCCCCATCAGCAGGCCGGGGGTGGATTTATCGCAGCCGCCCATCAGCACCGCCCCGTCGATAGGGTGGGAGCGCAAGAGTTCTTCCGCTTCCATCGCGAGGAAATTGCGGTAGAGCATCGTCGTCGGCTTCACCATCACTTCGCCGACCGAGAGCGCGGGCAGTTCCACCGGATAGCCGCCCGCCTGCCACACGCCGCGCTTCACCGCCTCGGCGCGCTGGCGCAAATGGGCGTGACACGGGCTCATCTCGCTCCAGGTATTGAGAATGCCGATGACGGGCTTGCCGAGAAACTCCTCCCGCCGCATCCCCATCTGCTGGGTGCGCTGGCGGTGCGCAAAGCCGCGCATGTCATTGGAGGCGAACCAGCGCTGACTGCGCAAGCTTTCGAGCGGGCGGCGGCTCATGTCGATTCGGCTTTCTCCGGCGGGTGTTTCGGTGCCTTAATAATAGCGCTATGATACGTGACTCACAAGGCTCATTCTCTGATTGTCTTGACGATAGTGCGAGAAAAGGGAAAGATAGATGTGCCATGAATAATAGCGCTATTAATCAGGATTCTCCCGACGCCGAACCGCGCGTGCGCCGCCAACGTCGAAAAATGCAGCGGGTGACGATGATGGATGTGGCGCGGCGGGCGGGGGTATCCTCCTCCACCGTGTCGCTGTATTTGCGCAAACCCGACGCGGTTTCGCCCGCCGCCAGCCAGGAGATCGCCCAGGCCATTGAGGATTTGGGCTATGTGCCGAATTTGGTCGCGGGCGGGCTTGCGGCGGCGGGGAGCCGGGTAGTGAGCGTTATCGTGCCCTCCATCCGCAATGCCTTCTTTGCCGAAACGGTGGCCAGCCTGCAAACCGAGCTTGCCGCCGACGGGTTGCAAGTGATGCTCGGTCACTCGGAATATTCGGAACATGACGAGGAAGCGCTGATCCGCACCGCCCTCGCTTGGGCACCGGCAGCCGTGGTGCTCACCGGGCTCAACCATAGCAAAGCCGCGCGCAAGCTACTCGCGGGCGGCGGCGTGCCCGTAATCGAAATGTGGGAACTGGGCGGGCAAGCGCCGATCGATATGGCGGTCGGCTTCTCCCACGCGGCAGTCGGGGCGACGGCGGCGCGACATTTCGCCCAACAAGGGTTTACGAGCCTCGCCTTCCTCGGCGCGCGCCTATCCCAAGACCGCAGGGCCGCCGCCCGCGCCGAAGGCTTTGTCGCCGAAGCCCTGCGCCTTGGCCTGCCCGAACCGCAAATCCTCAACCACCCGGCCCCCGCCACCGCCGAAGCCGGGGCGCAACTGCTTGGGCTTGCCCAAGCCAGCCCCTCGGAGTTTCAGGCGGTCGCCTGCTCCAACGATCTCATCGCCCTCGGCGTTCTGTTCGAATGCCAACGGCGCGGCGTCGCCGTCCCCGGCGATCTCGCCGTCATGGGCTTCGGCGATCTCAGCTTCAGTTCCACCAGCAACCCGCCGCTGACCACCATCCGCCCTTCCGGCGACCTCATTGGTCGCGAAGTCGCCCGCCTCATCAAAGCCTGCGTTCACGGTGCGCATCCGTCGGAAACGGCGCGGATCGTCGATACGGGGCATCTGCTGGTGGAGCGGAAGAGTGGGTAGGGGGTGGGGCGCTCCGGGGGAGCCGAATTAGGGGTTCCCCCTATGACCCCAGCCAAGGGCTCGCCCTTGGCAATCCCGTTAACTGCTCCCGATGTTTTCCGTAATATATTGTTATTACTGTAAAAAACGAAATCGGTTTCCAAAGGGCAAGCCCTTTGGCGGGGGCGTCGGGGGCAGAGCCCCTGACATTCTCAACTCAATCCATACGGCAGCGCCCCCCGATGATCGTGGCTCACCGTGAGTTTGCGCTTGAGCGGCGGCATCGCGCGGCTGGGGCATTTGGTGCGCTCGCAGATCCGGCAGGAGATGCCGATCGGCTCGAAGGCGGCGCGGTTACCGAGGTCGAGGTCGTCGGCGTAGACGAAGCTGTCGGCGTAGGTGATTTCGCAGCCTAGGGCGAGGGCGTAGCGCGGTTGAACGGCCCGGAAGCCACCGCTGCCCTTGCTGGTTTGGGCGGCGAGGCAGAGGTAGCGCGCGCCGTCTGGGGTTTCGGCGAGTTGGCGGATAATGCGGCCAGGGGTTTCGAAGGCTTGGTGGACGTTCCAAACCGGGCAGGCCGCGCCAAAGCGGGCGAACTGAAGCTTGCTGGCGCTATGGCGCTTGGTGATGTTCCCCGCGCGGTCGATGCGGGCGAAGAACATCGGAACCCCCTTCAGGCCGGGGCGTTGGAGCGTGCTGAGCCGATGGCAGACTTGCTCTAGCGAGGCCCCAAAGCGCACGGCCAGCAGGTCGAGATCGTGGCGCAGGGTGCGCGCGGCGGTCAGGAAGGCGCGGTAGGGCAGTAGCAGCGCACCGGCGAAGTAATTATAGAGGCCGATGCGGCAAATCTCGGTGGCTTCTTCGGTGCGGAACCCTGCCGCCGTGGCGATGCACTGAATGGCCTCGGCGGCGTAAAGCTGGGCAATCTGGAAGGCGATTTGAAAATCGCGCGTTGGCGTCGGTGCGTAGGGGTTGGAGGGTAAGCAACCGGGCGCGCGGCATCATAGTGGCGCAAGGTCTCTTCCCCCGCCGCGCCCCGGACGACGCGCACGGAGAAATTTTTTCTCCAGAAACCCGGTGAGAATGGCGTGATTGTCGCCTTCGCCCAGGCTGAGGCTTTCTGCCAGTTTTTTTCCGCCATTACGTCGAGATCGTGGATGTAATTATCGACGAAGTGGAAAAAGTCGCGCACTTCCTCATAGGGGGTGGTTTCGGTGAAGGCGGTGGCCCCGCCTAAGCGATCGTCGAAGCTGGCAAGCTGTTCGCTATTGCGCCGATAGGCTTGGTGGCAGGAGATCAGCGCGTGGGCAAGGCCGGGGGCATTTTGAACCACCAGCTTCAGTTCCTGCGCGGTGGGGGAATAGGTTTCGAACAAGGGGTCCGAGAGGGCTTCGGAGAGGGCGGAGAGTAGCCGGTCGCCTTCGCCGCTGGAGAGTTCGGCAATATCGATCTGGAATTTTTCGGCTAGCGCCAGCAGCACCGCCGCCGAGACCGGGCGCTGATTATTCTCGATCTGATTGAGGTAGCTGGTGGAAATGCCGATCCGTTCGGCGAACTGGGCTTGCGTCGCCTTCGTGCCGTCGCGGATTTCGCGCACCTTGCGCCCGATGTAAAGTTTCCCGATCGCCATTTCGCAAATTCGCAATTCACTGTTTGCGTTTTTATAACTTCCACAGTGTCACCTCATCAAGCTTTCCTTTCGGCCCGGTTTGGCCTACTCCGAAGCGACAGAGTTGGGGGTTTACAACCAACCCGAGTTTAGGGAGGAAAAGCCATGCGCGCGGTCCTAGAGCAGTTGGAAGCACGACGGGCCGAAGCGCGGGCAGGCGGGGGCGAACGCCGCGTTGAGGCGCAGCACGCCAAGGGTAAGCTAACGGCGCGCGAGCGGCTGGATGTGCTGCTCGATGAAGGCTCCTTTGAAGAATACGACATGTATGTGACCCACCGGGCCACCGAATTCGGCATGGCGTCGCAGAAGGTGGCGGGCGATGGGGTTGTGACCGGCTGGGGCACGATCAATGGTCGGCAGGTCTATGTCTTCAGTCAGGATTTCACTGTTCTCGGCGGCTCCTTGTCGGAAACCCACGCCGAGAAAATTTGCAAAATCACCGATATGGCCCTGCGCAATGGCGCGCCGATCATTGGGCTGAATGATTCGGGCGGCGCGCGCATTCAGGAAGGCGTTGCTTCCTTGGCGGGCTATGCCGAAGTGTTCCGCCGCAATGTCGATGCCTCGGGGATCATTCCGCAGATTTCGGTGATTATGGGGCCGTGCGCGGGCGGGGCGGTTTACTCCCCGGCGATGACGGACTTTATTTTCATGGTCCGCGATAGCTCCTACATGTTCGTGACCGGGCCGGACGTGGTGAAGACCGTCACCAATGAAATCGTCACGGCGGAAGAATTGGGCGGGGCCAGCACCCATACGCGCAAATCCTCGGTGGCCGATGGGGCGTTTGAGAACGACGTGATCGCGCTGGAAGAGGTGCGGCGGCTGTTCGATTTTCTGCCGCTGAACAACCGCGCCAAGCCGCCGGTGCGCCCGTTCCACGACGACCCAAACCGCCTGGAAGCGCGGCTCGATACGCTGATTCCCGATAGTTCCACCAAGCCCTACGATATGAAGGAACTCATTCTGGCGCTGGCCGATGATGGCGATTTCTTCGAAATCCAGCAGGATTTTGCTAAGAATATCATCACCGGCTTCATTCGAATGGAAGGCTCGACGGTCGGCGTCGTCGCCAATCAGCCGATGGTGCTGGCCGGGTGTTTGGATATCGACTCGTCCCGCAAAGCCGCGCGCTTCGTACGGTTCTGCGACGCTTACTCCATTCCCATTCTCACGCTGGTCGACGTGCCGGGCTTCCTGCCGGGCACCGCGCAGGAGTATGGCGGGGTGATTAAGCACGGCGCGAAACTGCTGTTCGCTTATTCGGAAGCCACCGTGCCGATGGTGACGCTGATTACCCGCAAACCTACGGCGGCGCTTACGATGTGATGGCCTCCAAGCATATCGGCGCGGACATTAACTATGCCTGGCCGACGGCGGAAATCGCCGTGATGGGTGCGAAGGGCGCGACCGAAATTCTCTACCGTTCGGAATTGGGCGACCCGGAGAAAATCGCGGCGCGCACCAAGGAATATGAAGCGCGGTTTGCCAACCCGTTCGTGGCGGCGGAACGCGGCTTTATCGATGAAGTCATCATGCCGCACTCGTCGCGCCGCCGCATTGCCCGCGCCTTTGCCTCGCTGCGCCATAAGGATGCGGAACGGCGCTGGCGCAAACACGATACTATTCCTCTGTAATCCAGAGGATCGAGCCGAGGGGGAGGCCCTTGCCGCTGCCGTCCCGACTGCGCCGATCAAGAGCGCGGCGGGGCGGCAGGCCCGGCGGGGGTCGCATATAGAACAGTTTCGCGGGAGCGGCAGGCTAGATGATTAAAAAAAATCCTTATCGCCAATCGCGGTGAAATCGCCTGTCGCGTGATCCGCACGGCTAAGAAAATGGGGATTGCGACGGTGGCCGTCTATTCGGATGCCGACCGCGACGCCATGCATGTGCGGGAAGCCGACGAGGCGGTGCATATCGGCCCGGCCCCCTCGAACCAATCCTATATCGTCATCGAGAAGATCTTGGACGCGATCCGCCAGACCGGGGCCGATGCCGTGCATCCGGGGTACGGGTTTCTCTCGGAAAACCCGATCTTCGCCGAAGCTTTGCAAAAAGAGGGGGTGACTTTCATCGGCCCGCCGGTGCGCGCGGTGCAGGCGATGGGCGATAAGATCACCTCGAAGAAACTGGCGGCAGAGGCGGGGGTTTCCACGGTGCCCGGCCATATGGGTTTGATTGCCGACGCCGACGAGGCCGTGCGCATTTCCCAAGGTATCGGCTATCCGGTGATGATTAAGGCCTCGGCGGGCGGTGGCGGCAAGGGTATGCGCATCGCCTGGAACGATATCGAGGCGCGCGAAGGCTTTCAATCATCCAAAAACGAAGCCCGCGCCTCCTTCGGCGACGACCGAATTTTCATCGAAAAAATTCGTGACCGAGCCGCGCCATATCGAAATTCAGGTTTTGGGCGACCAGCATGGCACGGTATTGTATCTGGGGGAGCGCGAATGCTCCATTCAGCGCCGCAATCAGAAGGTGATCGAAGAAGCGCCGTCGCCGTTTCTCGACGATGCAACGCGCAAGGCGATGGGCGAACAGGCGGTCGCGCTGTCGAAAGCCGTGGGCTATTATTCGGCGGGGACGGTGGAATTCATCGTCGATGCCAACCGCAATTTCTATTTTCTCGAAATGAACACGCGGCTCCAGGTGGAGCATCCGGTGACGGAACTCATCACCGGCATCGATCTGGTAGAACAGATGATCCGAGTGGCGTCGGGCGAAAAGCTCAGCTTCGGCCAGGACGATGTAAAACTCACCGGCTGGGCGATGGAAAGCCGCCTTTATGCCGAAGACCCCTACCGCAATTTCCTGCCCTCCATCGGGCGGCTGACGCGCTACCGCCCGCCGGTCGAAGGCCCGCAGCCCGATGGCACCATCGTCCGCAACGATACGGGCGTGTTCGAGGGCGGCGACATCTCGATGTATTATGATCCGATGCTTGCCAAGCTCTGCACGTGGGGGCCGGATCGTCTGACGGCGATTGAGGCGATGTCGGTGGCGCTCGACACGTTTGAGGTGGAAGGCATCGGCCATAATCTGCCGTTCCTCTCGGCGGTGATGCGGCACGACCGTTTCCAGGCCGGGCGGTTGACGACGGGCTTCATCGCCGAAGAATTCCCCGAAGGCTTTAAGGGCGTAACCCCAAACCAAACCGAAGCGCGGGCGCTGGCCGCGATTGCGATCGTCATCAATCAAGCAGTGCAGGAGCGCGCGGCGGATATTTCCGGCGCGCTCTCCAACCATCGCCGCGTTGTCGGGCGGTCCTGGGTCGTGACCCTGGGCGAACATCGCTTTGCTGCTACTTTCGAGCCGCGCCAGGATGGCGCGCTGGTAACGCTGGAGAATGGCCCCACCCTGTCCGTCGCGAGTGATTGGACGCCGGGGCGCAGCCTTGCGCGTTTCACCGTCGATGGGGCACCGCTCGGCGTAAAGGTTGATCTGGTGCCGGGCAACGGCTTGCGCCTCCGGTTGCGCGGGATCGATCTGGTGGCGCGCGTTCGCAGCCCGCGCAGTGCGGAGCTTGCCGCGCTGATGCCAGTGAAACTGCCGCCCGACACGTCCAAAATGCTGCTCTGCCCGATGCCCGGCGTGATGACGGCGATCAATGTCACCGTGGGCGAAGCGGTCGAGGCGGGGCAAGCCTTGGCCTCGGTGGAAGCGATGAAGATGGAAAATATCCTGCGCTCCGAACGCACGGGCGTCGTGAAGCGCATCGCGGTGGCCGTGGGCGAAAGCCTTGCTGTGGATGAACTCATTTTGGAATTCGAATAGGCGCACGGGAGGCAGGCATGACCGAGAAGAAAACCGTGCAGGATTGGGACACGCTCGCCGAAAAAGAGTTGAAGGTTTCGCCGCACACCCTGATCTGGCACACGCCGGAAGGCATCGACGTTAAGCCGCTCTACACCAAGGATGATCTGGCCGGGATCGAAACTCTCGATGGCTTGCCGGGCTTTGCCCCCTTCCTGCGCGGCCCGCGCGCCACTATGTACGCGGGCCGTCCCTGGACCATTCGCCAGTACGCGGGGTTTTCGACGGCGGAAGAATCGAACGCCTTCTACCGCAAGAATCTGGCCGCCGGGCAAAAGGGCCTCTCGGTCGCCTTCGATCTCGCCACCCATCGCGGCTATGATTCCGATCATCCGCGCGTCGAAGGCGATGTGGGCAAGGCGGGGGTGGCTATCGATTCGGTTGAGGATATGAAAATCCTCTTCGATGGCATTCCGCTTCAAGACATGTCCGTTTCGATGACGATGAACGGCGCGGTGATTCCGATTCTCGCGAGTTTCATCGTCGCCGGGGAAGAACAGGGCGTGCCGCGCGCCGAGCTGTCGGGGACCATTCAGAATGATATTCTGAAGGAGTTCATGGTTCGCAATACCTATATCTACCCGCCCGAACCCTCGATGCGGATCATTGCCGATATTATCGAGTTCACGGCCAAGGAAATGCCGCGTTTCAACTCGATTTCCATTTCCGGCTACCATATGCAGGAAGCGGGATCGACCCTGGTGCAGGAGCTTGCCTTCACCCTGGCCGATGGGCGCGAGTATGTGCGCGCGGCACTGGCCAAGGGCCTGAATGTCGATGAATTCGCCGGGCGCCTGTCGTTCTTCTTCGCCATCGGCATGAATATTTTTATGGAGGCCGCCAAGCTGCGCGCCGCGCGTCTGCTGTGGTCGCGGATCATGGCGGAGTTCGCGCCGAAGAAGGCATCGTCCCTAATGCTGCGCACCCACTGCCAAACCTCCGGCGTGTCGTTGCAGGAGCAAGACCCCTATAACAATATCGTCCGCACCGCCTATGAGGCGCTGGCGGCGGTGTTGGGCGGCACCCAATCGCTGCACACGAACTCATTTGACGAGGCGATTGCGCTCCCGACCGAATTTTCGGCCCGCATCGCCCGCAACACGCAGCTTATTCTTCAGCATGAAACCGGCGTGACCAAGGTCGTCGATCCGCTGGCGGGCTCCTATTACGTCGAAAGCCTCACCAATGAGCTTGCGACAAAAGCCTGGGCATTGATCGAAGAGATCGAGGCGATGGGCGGCATGACGCAAGCCGTGAACGATGGGTTGCCCAAACGCTTGATCGAAGAGGCGGCAACGCGCCGTCAGGCGGCGGTCGATAAGGGCGACGAGGTCATCGTCGGCGTGAATAAATACCGGCTGGAGAATGAACAGCCCATCGATATTCTCGAAATCGACAATAGCGCCGTCCGCATCGCCCAAGTAAAGCGCATCGAAGACACCAAGCGCCGCCGCAACGCGGGTACGGTTGCCGAAACCCTGGCCGCGCTCGAAAATATCGCCCGCACCGGCGAAGGGAATCTTCTGGCCGCTGCCGTCGAAGCCGCCCGCGCGCGCGCGACGGTTGGGGAAATTTCGGACGCGATGCGCGCCGTTTTCGGCAATCATTCGGCGACGCCCCAGGTGGTAACGAACATCTACGGCAAAGCCTATGAGGGCGAGCCGGAAATGACCGTGCTGGTGGAGCGGCTCGAAAGCTTCGCCAAGGAAATCAAGCGCCGCCCGAAGCTGATGGTGGCGAAACTCGGCCAGGATGGGCACGACCGGGGAGCGAAGGTCATCGCCTCGGGCTTCACCGATATTGGGTTCGATGTGGTGGCCGGGCCGCTATTTCAGACGCCGGAAGAAGCCGCCGATATGGCCCTTGCCCAGAAGGTTCACGCCATCGGCGTTTCCTCCTTAGCAGCGGGGCATAAAACCCTATTGCCGCAGTTGATCGAGCAACTGAAGGCCAAGGGCGGCGGCGATATTATCGTGATTTGCGGCGGCGTCATCCCGCGTCAGGATTATCAATTCCTGCTCGATGCCGGGGTGTCGGCGGTCTTCGGCCCCGGCACCAATGTGCTCGACGCGGCCCAGGTTGTGCTGGATTTGATCGCGAAGAAGCCGCGCAATACCTGAGCTTACCCGATAATTCCTTAGCCGGTCCGATCATTCAATGAGGTTATCAACGCCATAACGATAGCCCAACTGGGATAGCAGCCTGAAGTGTTTTAGCCTTCTCGAACATTACACGCTTAGTTCGGGGAGGGTAAAATGCGGCGGAAAATGCATATTGGGGTTCGCGGGCGCTTATGGCTTGCGTTCGGGGTCATCTCGCTACTGCCTGTCCTGGCAACATTGGTTGCTTGGTTGGCCTTCAACACGGCAATGGTGCGGATCGAAACGGTTGCCCGCGACCGCCTGCCGCAGATTGAGGTTGCACTCCAATTGAACGCCCAGGGGGAGCGGCTTGTTGGTCTAGGCATGTCTATGGTGGCAGCCTCCTCGGCTGAGGCGCGCATGCCCCTGATCGCGCAGTTTGAGGCGGAGCAAGCTGAAGCCTTGCGGCTGATTGCGGCTCTCGAGGCCGGTGGCACGGCACCGATTGCCGTCAGAAATATCAAAACCTATCTCGAGGATTTGGTCCGAAATTTGGCTTCGGTCGATGCTGCGAATCATTCGGCTATGGATGCAGATACCCGATTGGCCCAGTCAATGACTAAAGTCGAAATGCTCTTGAGCCAAATCAGCTCCACGGCACTCCAAACTATGGATGGTCGCTCGGATACACAGGCAATTGCGGCCTATGCCCGTGAACTATCGTTGGTCGGCAGGGCATTGCAGCTTCTCAAGAACGGGGACAGTATAGACAATTTGAAGGGCGATTCAAATAAAATTATAGAAAAATTAAATAATAATATTAACAATCTTAATCATCAAGAGAAATTAAAATTCGAAATAATTCTTAATAAATTAAAAATGGTATTGACCGAAGATCCCTTTGAATTACAGCGCACCCGGTTTTTTGATATAGAGGACCGACAGTTGCTTTTGGCATCAAACCATTCGCAAGCCCAATATATTCGCAGGGAAATTAAAAATTTTGTTGATGACGCGCGCGCGAAGGTCGATGAGGCAACGGATGAAGTTAATAATGCGGTTATGCTTGGTATGCGCAGTATGCTTTTCCTGGCGGTTGGGGCTTTGATTTTTGCCGCAGCTTTGGGGTTCTTTTTATGTTAACCGACAAATCGTTGCGCGCTTGCTGAGCATGACCAAAGCCATGCACGCGCTAG
>NZ_LAJY01000760.1 GCF_000963705.1 Elstera litoralis
TCTCCTGGTCGGTGCGCGACGAATCGCTGCACTGCGAAGGCATTATCAAGCTGTTCCACACCTTTGCCCAGGAAACCGGCTGCCTGACGCAATCGGTGAAGGACGATATTTCCGACTGCTGCCAACAGGTGGTGCGCCTGGAAGACGCGTTCATCGATCTCGCCTTCGAAATGGGGCCGGTCGAAGGCATGACGCCGCTCGATGTGAAGCGCTATATCCGTTTTATTGCCGATTGGCGCTTGCAGCAGTTGGGCCTGAAGCCGATCTATCTGATCGGCGAGCACCCGCTGCCGTGGCTGGAAGCCCAGCTCAACGGCGTCGAACACGCCAATTTCTTCGAAACCCGCGCCACCGAATATTCCAAAGCCGCCACACGCGGCGATTGGGGCAGCACCTGGGATATTTTCGACCGTCGTCGCAAGGCACAGGATGTGCCGGATTCGGTGGATGAGCCGAGCCTGATTACGGCGGCGGAATAAGATGTGCGAACGGCCCCGGAAGGGGCCGTTTTTAGTTTAGATAACAGAAATAGAAACGAAATCTTCGTCTAAAAGTGTATCTATATCATTATCGCGTAGGATGAAGATATTATAATTATCGTAGCCTAGATAGAATAGTAAGCGGCCAAAATTATTTTCAAATAAAATACCTGTGTCAACTAAGAAATTTTCTTTAAAGTCGGTTCTAAGG
>NZ_LAJY01000761.1 GCF_000963705.1 Elstera litoralis
ACCTCATAAGCAACCGCCTGTAGATTAAGCCGGGTTCCCCGATAGGGCGGATAAGTCTTCCCCTTATGCAATCGGATTAAATAACCCTCTAAAGCGTGTACCTCAATCGGATTGAAGAGAGGAGAAAACCGCTGATTGCAATAATCAGTAATCATAACGGGCGTAAAAATTTGGCACTTTGATTTCATTGAAATTTCCGATTAGCAAGATCGGCGTGGCTACAGGAATTCTCGATCGGATGGAAGGGTCATTATGTAAAGGCTTCCTTTTGAGAGGATTCATGCCGCTGACATTACCGTGCAGTTCCTGACCGCCGGTCTCGTCCTTCGCCACACGCATTGAATTCCATCTGTCGCGGTTATGCGGCAATCCCGCCACCGCCCGCCTGCATTACCACACGCGGGCAGCGGCCAGGGCCGCCTCGGCGTCGGGGGGAAGCCCCGTCCGGGCAGCGACAGCCCGGTCCCACACGCCCCGGGCAAACACGCCGAGCGCCTGGCGGTAGGCGACGGACGCATGCTCCTGCGCAATCATGGTTAGGCGCGGCAGGTCCATCGTCAGGATCGTGCGGATACGCACCTGGGCGGCCAACGGATGCCCATTTGTCTCCAAGACCCGCAGCCCGGCATCCATCGCCTCCAGGCAATCGCGCAGCACATCAAGCTGCGCCTCGCGCTGGGTGATCGACGAGCCGTCGGCACGCACACGCCAATGGGCGATCACGTCGGGGACGACATCGAACCGGCGCGCATGGGCATACATGGCCTGCGCGACAATCTGGTCTTCGTAGAGCTTGCCCTCGGGGAAGCGCAGACCGTGGCGCGTCCAAAAATCGCGCCGACTGACCTTCGACCAGGCCACGATATTCGCGGATGCCTCGGGATGCGCATCAATCGTCGTGCCGACGCGCTCCGGCACCGTCGCCGCCGCAATCCAGGGCTGCACGTCGCCCGCCGTGTATCCGCCGTCCGCGTCGGGGTGCAGCCTCACATAGGCACCGAGCGCGAAATCGCTGCCGCTTGCCTCAAGCATGCCCACAAGCCGCGCGAGCGCCCCCGGCATCAGGACGTCATCGGCATCGAGAAAGCCGACATACGGCGTCCCCACGCGGTCGAGGCCAATATTGCGCGCCGCGCCCAGACCGCCCTGGCGGGGAAGCCGCACAGTGCGGAACCGCGAATCCTCGGCAGCGGCACGGTCAAAGATCGCGCCCGTCGCGTCGTTGGACGCGTCATCGATGAGAATCGCGACCCAGTTGGTGAGCGTCTGTGCCCGTAACGAGGCCAGCGCTTCCTGCGCGTAGGGCTCGACATCGTAGCCGGGCACGATGATCGTAACGATGGGCCGATCAGTCATTCACCCTGTCCATTAGCGCAACGTGGCTGGCGAGCAACCTATCTTGGTTACGATAGATGAGACAGCCCACCGTCACGGATGCTCGGCTTCGTTATCCAGTACCATGCGAATCGCATGCTCATGGACGTCAATGAAAAACTTATTCGTTGCCTCACTCATATGGGCATCGATCTCTCAGAAGCTAGAGCCGCCAGAAAACCCGGCACAGTTCAGTTCCGGGATACCTGAAATTACCCTCTGGGTAGGTAAAGCTTTCATGATGGTCAGTAAGTCATGCCCCTGCTGCATTGTAGGGGACGCGATGGACATGAATGACATCGATATGTTAGCGCATACTGCTCTCGTTCGACCACGAACCTCTTCACGCTTTTACTCGTGAGCGAACGACCGCTTTTGTCAGGACCGGTCGTTCATAACTGCCGC
>NZ_LAJY01000762.1 GCF_000963705.1 Elstera litoralis
TTGGTATGGGAACGCCTCCCCTTCGCAGTCGTTCCATCGTTAGGAGGCTTGCCGATCCTCGGTTTCGATCAGCTCAGTTTTATCGGCCAAGACTTCATGATGCTGGTGGCAAAGAATAATCTCGGTCAACCGATTCGTCGCCGGGTGAAGTTCGTCTCCGATATTCTGATGGCCAGCCTGATGACGCTGGCGTGCTTGCCGATATTCATTCTGTTTTCATGGCTCGTTTCGCGGGATGGCGGCCCCATTCTTTTCCGCCATCAGCGGGTAGGGCGAGGGGGCAGGCTTTTCGATTGCTTGAAGTTCCGAACTATGGTGCCCGACGCCCAGCAGGTCTTGGAGGCTCATTTGCGTGCGCACCCCGAGGATGCCGCCGAATGGCAGGAGCATTTTAAGCTGCGCAATGATCCGCGCGTAACATCTATCGGTCGTTTTCTGCGCTCCACAAGTCTTGATGAACTGCCCCAGCTCATCAATGTGTTGCGCGGTGACATGAGCCTCGTCGGCCCCCGCCCCGTGACAGAAGACGAACTGCCGTATTACGGGCGGGATGTGATGTTTTATTTGGAGGCCCGACCAGGTATAACCGGCCTTTGGCAAGTTAGCGGCAGAAGCGATACATCTTATGCTCAGCGAGTTATGTTTGATACTTGGTATGTGAAGAATTGGACCTTGTGGCA
>NZ_LAJY01000763.1 GCF_000963705.1 Elstera litoralis
TGCGCGATTGTCGTCTCGCCCTTGATCGCCCTCATTCAAGATCAAGTCGCGGCGCTGCGGGAAGCTGGGGTCGCCGCGGCGGGGCTGCATTCGGGCCAAGAGCCCGCCGAACAGCGCGAGATTTTGCGCAAGCTTGCCGATGGCACGCTCGATCTTCTCTACATCGCCCCCGAACGCATCCAAACGCCCGCGTTTCTCGAAGCCGCCGACCACGCCCGCCTCGCGCTGTTTGCCATTGACGAGGCCCATTGCGTTTCCCAATGGGGTCATGATTTCCGCCCCGATTATCGGGCGCTCACGCTGCTGCACGAGCGCTGGCCGTGGGTGCCGCGCATCGCGCTAACCGCGACCGCCGATCCACCGACCCAAGCCGATATTATCCGGCAGTTGAAGCTGGAAGCGGCGCGCCACTTCGTCATGTCCTTCGACCGCCCCAATATCACTTACCGGGTGGTCGGCAAGCAGGACCCGAAGCGGCAGTTGCTCACCTTCATCAAGGACGAACACGCGGGCGACGCCGGCATCGTTTATTGCAGCACGCGCAAGCGGGTGGATGAAATCGCCGCTTGGCTGAAGGACCAGGGGATCAGCGCCTTGCCCTATCATGCGGGGCTCGATTCGAAAGTGCGCGAAGCCCATCAAACCCGCTTCCTGCGCGACGAGGGTGTGGTGATGGTGGCGACCATCGCCTTCGGCATGGGCATCGATAAGCCCAATGTGCGCTTTGTCGCCCATCTCGATTTGCCAAAAAGCATCGAGGCCTATTATCAGGAGACGGGGCGCGCCGGGCGCGACGGGCTGCCCGCGACCGCCTGGATGGCCTATGGGTTGCAAGACGTGGTGATGCAGCGCGGGCGGCTCGATGCCTCCACCGCGCCCGAGGATCACAAGCTGCGCGAGCGCGGCAAGCTCGATGCGATGCTGGCCTATTGCGAGACCGCCGAGTGCCGCCGCACCTTCCTGCTGCGCCAGTTAGGCGAGGATCTGCCCAAACCCTGCGGCAACTGCGATATCTGTCACGCGCCGGTGGAAACCTGGGACGCGACGGAGGCGGCGCGCAAGGCCATGTCGGCGATCTACCGCACCGGCCAGCGCTTCGGGGCCGAGCATCTGATTACCGTGTTGCGCGGCGAGCGCACCGATAAGGTGGCGGAACATGGTCACGACCGGCTGAAGGTTTTTGGCGTCGGCAGCGATCTGGGGAAGGATGCGTGGCGCTCGGTGTTACGGCAGCTTCTCGCCATCGGCTTCGTCACCGCCGACCCGGAAGCCTATGGCG
>NZ_LAJY01000764.1 GCF_000963705.1 Elstera litoralis
CAAGGCCAGTTCCTGATGAATGATAATAATGCCGCGCTCTTCGCTATCGGCAATGCCATCGAATTTTTGGGCGGACCCTTCGTAGAAAATATCGCCTTCGAAGCTTCCGTGCGGATACACCCCACTCAAAACTTTCATCAACGTCGATTTACCGGCACCGTTTTCGCCGCAAATCGCGTGAATTTCCCCCGGTTGAACGGACAAGGTCACGTTCTTCAAGGCCTTAACGCCGGGGAAGCTTTTGCTGATCCCCCGCATTTCCAGCAATGCGCTCATCCCCAAACCCTCAAACCAACCGGCCCCCTCATCAAGAGAGGGCCGGAAGCTTAGCAAGCTATTGAATTTGTTCTTTTTTGTAGTAGCCGCTGCCGATCAGAACGGCTTCCCAATTGGTCGCATCGACCGAAACCGGCTTCAGCAGGTAGGAGGGGACGACCTTCACGCCATTATTATAGGTGGTCGTATCGTTGATTTCCGGCTTGCCGCCCGACAGCACCGCATCGACCATGCCGACGGTGACTTTGGCGAGTTCGCGCGTATCTTTGAAGACGGTCGAGGTTTGCTCGCCCTTCAGGATCGACTTCATCGACGGGATTTCAGCATCCTGGCCGGTCACGACCGGCATTTTCTGTTCCTTCGACCCATAGCCGACGCCCTTCAGCGACGAAATGATGCCGATCGACAGGCCGTCATAGGGCGACAGCACGGCATCGACGCGCTTTTGCGTGTAGAAGGCGCTCAGGAGATTGTCCATACGCGCTTGGGCGACGGCACCGTCCCAACGTAAGGTCGCGACCTTATCCATGCCGGTTTGCTTGCTCTGGACGACCAGCTTGCCGCTGTCGATGTAAGGCTGAAGCACCGACATCGCGCCATTGTAGAAGAAGAAGGCGTTGTTATCGTCAGCCGAGCCGCCGAAGAGTTCAACATTGAAGGGGCCTTTGCCATCCTTCAGACCCAGCGACTTTTCGATGTAGCTGGCTTGCAGCACGCCGACCTGGAAATTATCGAAAGTCGCATAGTAATCGACATTAGCCGAGCCGCGAATCAGGCGGTCATAGGCAATGACCTTAATGCCGCTATCGGCAGCTTGCTTCAGGGCCGAGGTTAGGGTCGTGCCGTCGATGGCGGCGATCACCAGAACCTTCACCTTCTTGGTAATCATATTCTCAATCTGCGCGAGCTGATTGGGAATATCGTCTTCAGCATACTGAAGATCGG
>NZ_LAJY01000765.1 GCF_000963705.1 Elstera litoralis
CCCGCGCCCCGTCGAAAACCGGGGTGGCGAAAGGAATACCGCGCGTCAAATTCTGCGCCAGTTCCAAAGTCTCGCCTTCGTTGAGGTCGGCGATATCTTCGCCATAGACCTTATCGCCGTAGATATCTTTGAAGTAGGCGTGCAGCGGGGCGGTGTCGTGCTTGCCTTCGCGGCGGAACGTATCCATCAGATCTTTGATCTGACGGCCCAAGCCTGCCGATGCCCACCCCAGATGGGTTTCGAGAATCTGCCCAACGTTCATGCGGCTCGGCACGCCCAGCGGGTTCAAGACGATATCAACCGCCGTGCCGTCTTCGAGATAGGGCATATCTTCGATCGGCGTGATGCGGCTGATAACCCCCTTGTTGCCGTGACGACCGGCCATTTTGTCGCCCGGTTGCAGCTTGCGCTTCACCGCGACGAACACTTTGACCATCTTCATCACGCCCGGCGGCAACTCGTCGCCGCGCTGGAGCTTTTCGACCTTGTTTTCGAAACGCTTGTTGAGGCGGTCGATGGACGCATCCATCTGCTTCTTCAAGGCTTCGAGATCGTCCAGCACCTTATCATCGGACACGGCGATTTGACGCCATTGACCCGGCGTAAGGCCCGCCAGCGTTTCGGTATCGACAATCGCCCCGGCTTTAACGCCG
>NZ_LAJY01000766.1 GCF_000963705.1 Elstera litoralis
GGAGTTGGATGAGGCACTTCTGAGTTATCGCGATGCCGAAGATACGTGGATATCCGATAAGCATTCTGTTGCCCTCGAGGATTTTATGTTACCCGACGGCAAGGTTACGACCGACCTTAGAGAAATCCTGTTCCACCAAGATAGCATCGCATATCTTCATAGCCTTGTGGAAAGACTCGCCCCACCGCCAGGCAAATTTGGCGGTAAAACGCCTGATGTGCTGAGACTCTACGCAGGTTTTAGCGCGGTCCACATCACAATTTCTTGTGCATCATGGCTCGCTTCCGACCTTCTCGAGAATCCTCAAAACCGAAAAAAAAATCGGGCAGTGGCTCTATTCGACAGTTTCGCAGCTTAGCGAGGAAGCTCTCCGCCTAGATCCCGAGTTCGGCCAGCGACATCTCGAGTTCTCCCATTGGGTGGCACCAAAGTGGTTGGCGGTCGACCGCAGCCGCACCGAAGACAGGATAGAGAGTCTATTCGGCCCTCCCCCGTACACCGACAGATCTTTTAAAGCTGTCCCAATCTATGGCGCTAGGCCTCGGATCCTCGGAAGCCAACTGGCCTTTGAGTTTCGATGCTTTCCCAGCAGCTTGACTGCATCACAGGTGATCCACCTCTGCCGCCTAGCGTCCGACAGCGCTAGCATGATTTTTTGTCTAGAAAGGGTTTGAAATGCAGGTTCATAAGCACTTGATCGTCCGTGCCAATATCGCAATTCCACCGTCACAAGCTGATACGGAAGCCGTTACGGAATGGTTAAACAATCTCATT
>NZ_LAJY01000767.1 GCF_000963705.1 Elstera litoralis
CCCATCGCCTCAACGCGAATCTCAAACATAATAAAAAATAAGTTCAAGATTAAAAACAGAGCAATTCCGATAAAAAGCCGATTGCGCAGCCAGTGAAGATCGTCCACCAATATGGAGCGCGTTATCAGAATAAAGCCAATACTGACCGCCATCAGCGAGCGATTCCCCGCGATCACCGCATCGAACGACGGGAATAAGAAAATCAATGTCGCCAGCGCCCCAAGCCACCAGCGCCGCGCCGATTTGGGCAAGCAATAATAAAAGAAAATCATCCCAAAGCTGATCGGGTAGATCACCGCGCTTGCGGTAGACAGGGGCGAGGCACCCGCCGATTCCAATTGCGAGCGTACCGAGGAAAAATCCTCGCCAAGCTGGACCCCGCGCAGAACGAATCGATCCACCAGCCGCATTCCAACCCCCAAGCCGGACAGGCCGAGCGCGATCCAAAACAACCGCTTGGGCAAAGGCGCGCTGAGAAGCAGCGGTCGATCCCGTTCATGGGGAAAAAGCGTGTGATACAGAATCGCGCCAACGATAAACCCCGCGTATGACAGCGCTAAATAAACGATGGCCATCATGGAGGGGTTTGTAACGGTCGACCGCAGCGGCGCAAGGACCGCGACCAGCAGATAGATAAGAACCCCCAAGAGCGCAACCCGCACGGGTTCAAGACGCCGGAGGTACGCACCCGAGAGTCGAATCACTGGAAAATGAGCGTCAGGCAGCATCCGTTTCGCGCCTCAATCTTAACGATTCCACAATACGCCCGGTGATACACTATGTCCTACAAATCATAAAGAATCACGCTTAGTCAATTGCTTATAGAAACATTCTCCAAAATCGGTTAAAGATACAGCGAAACTGCCTGA
>NZ_LAJY01000768.1 GCF_000963705.1 Elstera litoralis
AAGCGCGGGAAATCGTCTATGGCATGCCCTATGAGGAGTGGAAAAAGCTGCACCAGCCGGAAGCCTCGCCGGAGCAGATGGCGGCATTTGCCGCAGCAAATCCGCAACACTAATCATGCTGCACATGCGTCCCTGTGAGGGCAGGGGCGCAGGGAAAGCAGAATCCAAACTGTATCCAATCCGCTATGCTCTGAGCACTTGAGCAGGACAGGGCCGCGCGGCTCCAAGCCTTCCCTCACATCTCTGGATAAATAGGCTTGGTCCCCCATGTTGGCGGAAGCTCTCGGTGCGCTTGCGGTTGCGTCTGGTCTCGTTTGGCCCGTGGTGCGGGGACGGCGGTTGCTGCTCGGCATTCAAGCCGTCTCAAGCTTACTTTGGGCGTCGCATTACGCGGCCATCGGCCCGGAAGCCTATACCGGCGCGGTGATGTGTACCCTTGTGGTCATCCAGGCGCTGACGGCTAGTTTCCGTCCGGCGCGCTGGGCGGGCGCTATTTTCTGGCTGACGATTCCCGTGATGCTGGCCTTCGTCGCGGCGACCTGGGCCGGGCCGCAAAGTGCGGGCGCGGCCTTCGGGCTGCTGGTCTCGGCTTTGGGGCGGTGGGAGACGAACCCGATCCGCATGCGGCTGCTGTTCATCCTCTGCATTGCCGGCTGGTCGAGCCATAATATGATCGTCGGCTCGCTGTTCGCGCTAACCTCGGACACGCTGACGGTTCTGACCAATAGCATCGGCATTTACCGCGAACGCCGCGCGGGTGCCTCGGTACGCGACGCCCTGCGGCCGATCTATCGGGCCGTGCGCGGGCTCACGCTGCGGCCCAGCCCCGTGAAAGTTACCCCGGCGTAACGCGTCGCCACGCTTCTGCCCGCCGCACCAGCCGGGCAAGGGCGAGATCGAGGGTGAGCGCCAGCGCGCCGACCAGCAGCGCGCCTTGCAGCACATAGGCGGTATTGGCGGAATTGAGGCCGATAATCAGCGGCAAGCCGAGCGACTTCGCCCCCACGGTCGAGGCCAGCGCGGCGGTGCCGACGTTCACCGTCACCGATAGGCGCAGGCCGGTGAGAATGAGCGGGGCGGCCAAGGGCAGTTCCACCGCGCGCCAAAGCTGAAAGCCGCTCATACCGCTGCCGCGCCCGGCCTCGCGCACCGCCTCCGGCACCTGGTCGAAGGCGGTGAGGCTATTTTCCAAAATCGGTAGCAACCCGTAAAGCGTGAGCGCCAGCAGCGCCGGTTCCGCGCCGAAGCCCATCGTGGGCACGGCAATCGCCAGCACGGCGACGGGCGGAAAGACTTGCCCGAGCGCGGCGACGGTCGCCAGCAGGCTGCGAAACGCGCGGCCCGTCGGGCGGGTCACAAAAATCGCCGCACCAATCCCGAGGCTCGCGGCGGCAAAGCTGGAGGCGGCGACCAAGCGAGGTGTTGCAACAACAGCAACCAGAAAGGATCGGCCTGATAGAGCGGGCGTTCCAACTGCGGGAATAGGGCCGCGAACAGCGGTTTTGCAAAAGGCAGGCCGAAGGTTAGCAGGATCAGCGCCGCCGCGCTCCACACCAACGGATCGCGCCCGCGCCTCATAGGAGGTCCGACCGATGCAGCGCGCCGCAGACCCGCCCCGTCGTATCGACCACGGCGAGCACCGCAACGCCGCGCGCCAGCATCAGCGAGAGGGCTTGATCGAGCGGCAGGCTGGCGGCAATCGCGGGTGTGTCCGAAGGGCCGGGGTTGGGGCGCATCCGGTCGGCGGCGGTGGCGAGCGAGAGCAAGCGCAAGCCCACTGCTTCGCCGCCGACGAAAGCGCGCACGAAGGGGCTGACGGGCGCGGTCAGAATTTTGTCCGGCGGGCCGACTTGCAGCAACTTCCCCTGATCCATTACGGCGATGCGGTTGCCGAGGCGCAAGGCCTCGTCGATATCATGGGTGACGAAGAGAATCGTCGTGCCGGTATCGCGCTGGATGCGCCGCACCTCGGCCTGCAAATCGGCGCGGGTCAGCGGGTCGAGCGCGCCGAAGGGCTCGTCCATCAGCAGCAGATCGGGCCGC
>NZ_LAJY01000769.1 GCF_000963705.1 Elstera litoralis
GACGGAATTCAGAATGAGCAACGGCAAATAAGGCATTGATTTGTCACTATGCGGCCAATTGGAGCCTGGCATTCCATGCGGCGCGTGCAAAGCTGGCGCGGTCTTATTGCGCTGCACAATGGGCCGGAGTGGATGTAGTTTGGTTTCAACAAACGAACAAACACACCTCCCCGACTTGAAAGGAGCTACATCATGGCTCGCATCTCTGCACTGAACACTGGTTTCGCCGCCTCGGCCCCTACGGGCTCTTTCATGGACACGCTGAACGCTTGGTACATTCGTTGGCAGGAACGCCGCGAACTCGCCTCGCTCGACCAGCGCGCGCTGGACGATATCGGCCTGAGCCGTGGCGATGTCCTCACCGAAATCAGCAAGCCGTTCTGGCGCGAATAGTTCGCCTCAAACGTCCCCACTGCTGCTTGAAGATGCCGCGCCCCATTTTGGGGCGCGGTTTGCTTTTGGGGGTGGCCCCGCGCCCTCTATATAGGGTGCAGGCGCAGGAGCGATCGGGGGCCATCGCCCCTTCCTACAGGAATATGCTGTCTTCACGGTCGGTGTCTTAACGGTTGACAGGCCGGAACGGGCCGAACTTCCGCTGCTTTTTTAGACAGAATGATGACGGATAGAGCGGTGTTGCCGAGGCCCTTAGGCAAAATTAGCCCGGTAAAATGAATTGAGAATCAAGGTATTACCCCAACAACGCCTG
>NZ_LAJY01000077.1 GCF_000963705.1 Elstera litoralis
TGTTCCCCGGTATGGTCTTGGCGCGCTCGCAGAGCGGTGATTTCACCCGTTCGGGCGGTAAGGAAGTCATGGAAAGCTTCCTGAAGGCGGAAGGCGGCGGTAAAAACCTCTGCGCCGTTTATGCCCATAACGATGATATGGCTCTCGGCGCGATTCAGGCGATCAAGGAAGCCGGATTGAAGCCCGGTAAAGATCTCACGATCATTTCCATCGATGCGGTTCCGGATATCTTCAAGGCGATGGCCGATGGCGATGCCAATGCGACCATCGAGCTGAACCCGCACCTCGGCGGTCCGGCCTTCGATGCCATTGATGCGGCTAAAGCGGGCAAGCCCGTCGCCAAATGGATCAAGGCGCAAGGCCCACTGTTCCTGCCGGATACCGCTGCCGACGAATATAAGCGCCGCAGCGCAAAATAGCTCCCCCCTGGATGCCGGAGATTCTTCACCCCCATAGGAGAAGCTCCGGCATTCTTTTCTCAGTATAATAGGGGGAGGGGCGGCCCGAATGCTTCAGCCTGCCGTACTGTCTCTTGTTGGCATTACCAAGCTATTTCCTGGCGTTAAGGCGTTGGATGGGGTGGATTTCGATCTCTATCCGGGCGAAATCCACGCGCTTTTAGGGGAAAATGGTGCCGGCAAATCAACGCTAATTAAGGTTCTCACCGGCCTCTATCGTCGCGATGGCGGGGAGATGCGGCTTGCCGGGCAGCCGATTCACCCGCGCACCCCGCAGGAGGCGCAGGCGCTGGGGATTAGCACCGTCTATCAGGAAGTTAATCTGGTTCCGACGCTGACGGTGGCGGAGAATCTCACCCTCGGGCGGCAAAAGCGCGTCGCTGGTCTGATCCGCTGGCGGGCCGCCAAGGCCGATGCCGAAGCGCTGCTGGCGCCGCTTGGATTGACGCTGGATGTGAATAAGCTGCTCGGTTCCTACTCCATTGCCATTCAGCAAATGGTCGCCATTGCCCGCGCGTTGGCCGGGGATGTCAAAATCCTCATTCTCGACGAGCCGACCGCCAGCCTGGATAGTCATGAGGTGGAGGTGCTGTTTCAGGTGCTGCGCCGCCTCAAGGCCCAGGGGATCGCCATCGTCTTCGTCACCCATTTTCTCGATCAAGTTTATGCCGTGTCCGACCGCATTACCGTGCTGCGCAACGGCAAACGCGTGGGCAGCGAGCTTGCGGCGGCCCTGCCTCGGCGTGATTTGGTCCGCTTGATGCTCGGCCAGCACGCGGCGGCGCTTCCCAGCGCCCGGCATGCGGATACCGACGCCGAACCGAGCACGCCGCCGCTCTTGCGCGTCGAAGGCATCGGCAAGCGGCATCATCTGGAGCATGTCGATCTAACCTTGCGCGCCGGGCAAGTCGTTGGCTTGGCGGGGTTATTGGGCTCCGGCCGGTCCGAGACGGTACAACTGCTGTTCGGCGACGAAAAGGCCGATCGCGGGCGGATTGTGCTGAACGACGTGCCGATCGACGTGCGCACGCCGCGCCAGGCCATCCGCCTCGGCTTCGCCTTTTGCCCGGAAGACCGCAAGCGCCACGGTATCGTTGCCGATCTATCGGTGCGCGAAAATATCATTCTGGCGCTGCAAGCCCGGCAAGGCTGGCGCAAGCCGATTGCGCGGACCGAACAGCTGCGCCTCGCCGATGAGATGATTCAAGCGCTCAGCATTCGCACGCCCGATGCCGAAAAGCCGGTGGGGCTGCTGAGCGGCGGCAATCAGCAAAAGGTCATTCTCGCCCGCTGGCTGATTATGAACCCCAAAATCCTGCTTTTGGACGAGCCGACGCGCGGGATCGACGTCGGCGCGCACGCGGAAATCATGATTCTCATCCGAAAACTCTGCGATGCGGGCATGGCGCTGGTGCTGGTCTCCTCCGAACTAGACGAAATAACCGCCGTGGCCGATCATGTCGTCGTGCTGCGCGACCGGCGGCGCGTTGCCGAGCTTTCCGGTAGAGCCATTACCGAGACCGCGATTATCGAGGCGATTGCCCCATGAGCTTTTCCTTTTCCAGCCTGGACCGGCGCTGGATTTTGCCGATTTTTGCCCTCGCCGCCATTCTGCTCGCCAATCTCATCCTCTCGCCGGGGTTTTTCGCGGTGCGGATGGTCGACGGGCATTTTTATGGCAGTGTGATCGATATTGTCCACCGGGCGACGCCTTTGGGGTTTGTCGCGCTCGGCATGGCCGTCGTGATTGCTACCGGCGGGATCGATCTTTCGGTCGGTGCGATTATCGCCATTTGCGGCGCGACGGCGGCGGTGCTGCTGCGCACGACCGAGATGGCGCCCGCGCTTATTCTGCTGATTGCGCTGGGCGTCGGCCTGCTCTGCGGGGTGTGGAACGGGTTTTTGGTCGCGTTTCTCGATATTCAGCCCATCGTCGCCACGCTGATTTTAATGGTCGCCGGGCGCGGCATTGCGCAGATGATTACTGGCGGGCAGATCATCACCTTTCACAGCGACCTGATGAGTTTCCTCGGCAGCGGCTATCTGCTGGCTCTGCCGGTGCGGGTGCTGCTGATGGCGGTTTTTGCGCTGGCCTTGGGGCTGATCCTGCGGCGCACGGCCCTCGGGCTGTTCCTGGAAGCCGTCGGCGGGAATGCGGCGGCCAGCCGACTCGCGGGGATCGATGCGCGCTGGGTGCGGCTGTCGGCCTATGCGCTCTCGGGCCTGTGTTCGGCCTGCGCCGGGATTATCCTCACGGCGGATATTCGCGGGGCCGACGCCAATAATGCCGGGCTGTGGTTGGAGCTCGATGCGATTCTGGCGGTCGTCATCGGCGGGGCGGCGCTGAAAGGCGGGCGCTTCGGCCTGGGGCTGACGCTGATTGGCGCGCTGGTCATCCAAAGCCTAACGACCTCCATTCTGGTCAGCGGCCTGCCGCCGCAATATACGCTGGTGGTGAAGGCGCTCGTGATCTTAGCGGTGCTGTTTTTACAATCTCCCCGGTTGGGATCAATCCGCCTGGGGCGGGGTTAGGAACGGGCTATGCTGAAAAATGAACGGCTGATCCCTTTGATGGCGACGCTGCTGGTGCTGCTGCTGCTCTATGGGCTCGGCATGGTGCAATACCGCAATTTCGCTTCCACCCTCGTGCTCGGCAACCTATTGACCGATAACGCTTTCGTGATTACGGCGGCGATTGGCATGAGCTTCGTTATTCTGGCGGGTGGGATTGATCTGTCCGTCGGCTCGATGATCGCTTTCGTCGGCGTCGGCTGCGCGCTGCTGATTACCAAGGCGGGCTGGCATCCGCTGGAAGCGGTGGCGGCGGCGCTGCTGTTCGGCGTGCTGTTCGGCGCGGCGATGGGCTGGGTGATCGATGTGTTCGAGATCCAGCCCTTTATCGTCACCCTGGCGGGCATGTTTCTGCTGCGCGGCCTCGCCTTTGGGCTAACGCTCGAATCGATTCCGATTCAGAGCCCGTTTCTCGATAGCGTCGCGGGCTTCAAACTGCCCCTGCCGGGGCGGGGCGGCCTGTCGGCCTCGGCCCTGATTATGCTGGCGGCGCTGGGGCTCGGGATTATCCTCGCCCATTGGACGCGCTTTGGCATCAATGTCTATGCCTTGGGTGGCGACCGCGCGTCGGCGGTGCTGTTGGGTGTGCCGGTGCGCCGCACGACCGTGGGGATTTATGCGCTGAGCGGCTTTTACAGCAGCCTCGCGGGCGTGCTCTACACGCTCTACACCGCGTCGGGCTATCCGCTGGCGGCGGTTGGGGTGGAGTTGGATGCGATTGCGGCGGTGGTGATCGGCGGCACGCTGCTGACCGGCGGCGTCGGCTATATCGTCGGCACCCTGTTCGGCGGCCTTATTCAAGGCGTGATCCAAACCTTGATCGCTTTCGACGGCAGCCTGAATAGCTGGTGGACGAAAATCGCCGTGGGCGGGTTGCTGTTCGCCTTCATCGTGTTTCAGCGCACGATCACGCGCTCGTTTTCAAGCTTACGGCGGGGGGCGGCATGAGCCGGAGACTGGTCGGCGAGATCGGCGGGCAGCCGGTCGAGGAAGTCACGCTGACCGGCGTGGCCGGGATGCGGGCGAAAATCCTGAGCTTTGGGGCCACCGTGGCCGATCTTTCCCTAGAAACCCCAACCGGGCCGCAATCGGTTGTGCTGGGGCACGCGGAACTTTCAGGCTATGCCGACAATCCCGCCTATTTGGGCGTGACGGCGGGCCGCTACGCCAACCGCATTGCCGAAGGTCGGTTTTCCTTGGACGGGGCGCTGGTCGAGGTCGACCGCAACGAGCATGGTCGCCAGCATCTGCACGGCGGCACGCCCGGGATTTCCCATCGCAATTGGCGGATTGTTTCCCAGACCGATACGGCGGTTACGCTGGAGCTTCTCTCGCCCGCGGGGGAGAGCGGCTATCCGGGGAATGCGGTCATCGCCTGCACCTATGCCCTACTGCCACCGGGCACGCTGGCGGTGAGTTATTCCGCCACCTGCGACGCCGTGACGGTGATGAACCTCGCCCATCATTCCTATTTCACCCTCGCGCCGGGCAGCGATAGCCGCGATCACCAAATGCAGATCGCGGCGGATTTCTATACGCCGGTCGATGCCGACCTTATCCCCACCGGTGAAATTCGCCGGGTGGCGGAAACGCCGTTCGATTTCTGCACGTTGCGCCCGCTGCGCCAACCGCCGACGACGCCCTACGATATCAACTTCGTGCTGCGCAAGCCGTTGGGCGCTTTTGCCCCTTGCGTAACCTTGGTCGGCCCGGACGGAAAGCTTCGGCTGACGGTCGCGACCGATGCGCCGGGGGTGCAGGTCTATGATGGCCACGGGCTTGGTGCCCCTCACGGGGCTTACGCCGGAATTGCGCTGGAGCCGCAGTTTTTCCCCGATAGCCCAAACCGTCCGCATTTTCCCTCCGCGCGGCTCGCCCCAGGCGAAGTTTACCGCCAGCGCACGGAGTATCGGTTTACGGTTGGATAGGGCGATTGGCCCCCAAGGCCTGCTGAAGCGCTTCGAAGACCGCGCTCGCGCCGGGGGAGAGCATTTTATTGCGCAAACGCACGAGGCCGAAGGGTTCGACCGAAATCACGTCCTTGAACGGTAGCGTGCAGTAGCGATCCGGCGTTTCGAACAGGCTGGCGACCGAGCGGACGACGACGGTAATGCTCTGGTTGCGCGCCACAGCGGCGAGCGACATGAAGACCGAACTGGTTTCCATTACCTGCCGGGGAATGGGCAGGTTCACGGCTTGAAACAGGCTTTCGATCCGCCGCCGCAGCAGGGTGCCGCGCGGCTGTAACACCCAGGCTTGATCGACTAAATCCTCTAAACTTATCCGCGCCCGCCCGGCCAGCGGGTGCCCGGCCCCGACAACGAAGCACAGTTCCTCCTCCCCGACCTCTTCGTAGAGGAAGGAGGTTGGGTCGGCCCCGAGCGGAATTCGGCACACGGCCATATCCAGTTTTGCGTCGAGAAGCTTTTGAATCAGCGTGTCGCTGGTATCGATCTGCACCGAGATCAGCAGACCGGGGCGCGCATAACGGACGGATTCGACGGCCCCTAAAACGGCATCGACTGCCGGGGCCATCACCGTGCCGATCGTCACAGCCCCGCCTTCCCCCGCCATCAGCGCCGAAAGCTCTTCCCCCGCCTGACTGAGTTCGGCCAGCACCATGCGGGCGTGACGGATCAGCACCTGCCCGTACCAATTAGGCTCCAACCCGCGCGCCAGCCGGTCGAATAGGCGCACATCGAGCGCGGTTTCAAGATCGGTGAGCAGTTTGGAGGCCGCCGGCTGCGACATGGTTAGCGCCTGCGCCGCCCGGTGCATATTGCGGTGATCGTCGATGGCTTGCAGCAGTTGCAAATGCCGAAATTTCAAGCGAGCGCGCAGGAACCAATCGGTCGAAAGTTTTTTCATGGGGGGCTTTGCCCTATCCGTTGCGCACCTGGAGAGCGTTGCTGCTGTCGGTGAGCCGGGATATTAGGGCAAAGCGGAGCCTTCCGAAAATAGGCTTCTAGGAAGTTCCCACCGTCGCATAAGTTTCGGTTGCGAGCCGAGGCAGCACGACGCGCGGAAAACGCACGACTTCGGCATTCCCCACCGGAGCCGTGCGCGCCCCGCCGGTCAACTCGACGAAAATCCGCGCGACGCCCTTACTGCCGACCAGCAGCGGTAGGCGGTAGGGGCGCACGAGGATATCGACCAAGGCGCGCTCTAACCGGGTGCGAAAGGCGGTTTCGCTCTCGCCGCCGGGCGGGGTGAGTTTGGCGTCGAACCAGGCTTGCGTGTCGGCGATGGGTTGGCCGTTCCAATCGCCTAAGCGCCGTTCGCGCAGGCCCTCGTGCGGAATTAGCGGTTCGGTGAACCCCAGGGTTTCGGCAAGAATTTCTGCCGTTCGCCGGGTGCGCTGCAAGGGGCTAACGAAAATCGCATCGGGCCTAAGGCCATCGGCCAAAAGCTGTTCGGCGGCGGCTTTTGCCTGGGCCGCGCCCTGGGCGGTGAGCGGAATATCAATATCGCCGCCGCAACGCACGCCGCGCCGATTATAGTCGGTTTCACCATGACGGATGAATAGGAAGGCGTCGGACATGGCCCCTCGCGTCAGTAGGATGTGATGAAATGATCGACCGCCCGCCAGGCGGCAACCAGGGCCGGGCGTTCGTTTTCGGCGCTTTCGTCGGCCTGGGCCGCGCGTTCGATGGCGAGGCAAACGGCAGCCAGCCCCTGCGCGCCGACCATGCCGGAGGCCCCCTTCAGCTTATGGGCGAGCTGTCGCACCGTCTCCGGGGCGCTCTTGTCGGTAAGCGCCGCGTGCAACTCGGTATAGATCGGCGCGCTCGAGTCGCGATACCGCTCCAAGAGGCCGCGAATGCCCGCACGGTCGCCGTCCAGCAGCGCTTCGAAGCTCCGCGTGTCGATCACGGCGGTGGCGGTAGCGGGGGGCGGTGGTTCCGGTTCCGGTTCAGAATCGACGCGGGCGATGCCCCCTTCCGGCAGCCAGCGGGCGAGGCAGGCCCCAAGCCGGGCCGTATCGACGGGCTTAATCAGGCAATCGTCCATACCGCTTTCCCGGCACAGGTCCGCCGCATCGGCCTGGGCATTGGCGGTAATGCCGACGATGGGTAGGCGCGGCAGTGTGGGATCGTCGGCTTCCAGCGCGCGCAGCAGCCGGGTCAGCCGATAGCCGTCGATCACCGGCATGTCGCAGTCGGTCAGCAGTAGGGAAAAGCCGCCCTCGGTCAGCCGGTTCAGCGCCTCTTCCCCGTCTTGGACGGCCTCGGCCGCGCAGTTGAGGCGCTGCAACTGCCGCAGGATAACTTCGCGGTTGATCGGGTGATCGTCGGCGACTAGCACGCGCCCGCGCCCGCTGAGATCGGTTGCGGCGGCGTCGGGGAGTTTCACGACGGGTACAGTCGCCGTTCCGGCTTCGAGCGGCACCCGCACCCAGAAGCGGCTTCCCCGCCCAAGGCTGCTCTCGACGCCGATTTCCCCGCCCATCAGGCCGACCAGCAGGCGGCAGATCGATAGGCCCAGCCCGGAGCCGCCAAATTGCCGGGCGGTAGAGCGGTCGGCTTGAGTGAAGGGCTCGAACAGCCGCTCCACCCGATCGGGGGCAAGACCGATGCCGGTATCGCTGACCGCGATTAGCAGGCGGGTTTCGGCGCGTTCGATGCGCAGTTCCACCGCGCCGCTGACGGTGAATTTCACTGCATTGCCGAGCAGGTTGAACAAAATTTGCCGCAGCCGCACCGGGTCGCCCATCAGCGTCGGCGGCAGGGCCGGGTCGAGGGTGGTGCGCAGCGGCAGGCCCTTTTTCTGGGCCAGCGGCAGCAATGTCGCCGTGACCCCGGCGACCAGATCGGTCAGGGCGAACGGCACATGTTCGAGATCAAGCCGCCCGGCTTCGATTTTGGAGAAATCCAGAATATCGTCGATGATCCGCAGCAGCGAAAAGGCGCTTTCGCGGATGAGGCCGACAGCATACTCCTGGTCCGTCGTCAGCACCGTTTGCGCCAGGATATCGAGCATGCCGAGGACGCCGTTCATCGGCGTGCGGATTTCGTGGCTCATGGTGGCAAGAAAGGCGGATTTGGCTTGGGTGGCGGCCTCGGCCTGATCTTTCGCCTGCTCTAGCCGCGCCTGAATATCCTTGAGGTCGGATATCTCGAACAGCCAGATGACGATGACATCTTGGCCTTCGAAACGCGACTGTGCCCAAGATGAAAGGGTCCAGCGCTGCCCGTCGCGCGCGGATCGGATCGCCGTTTCCTTGCCGCTGAAGCCGCCCGTCTGCGCGAACAGCGCCCGGTTGGCGGCATGCTCGGTGGGATCGACGTACAGGCTGGCGATATCCGTGTGGTGCAAGGCGTCATGGGGCTGGCCGACGAGGCGGCTGAAGCTGGGATTGGTGAAGAGAATTCGCCCGGCATCATCGACGAGGCAGACGCTGACCGGGCTGGTTTCCAACAGCAGGCGCGACAGGGTTTGGCTTTCGCGCGCGGCTTGCTCGGCCTGTCGCCGCGCCTGACCGATGGTGACCAGCGAGATGAAGTTCGCGGCGGCTTTGAGGAAATTGACCTCATCTTCGGTCCAAGATCGCGGGGCGTCGGCCTGCTCGCAGCGCAAGACGCCAACCTCGCGCTGTTCGGCCTGCACCAGCACATGCATGAGGGCGACGATGCCCGCCGGGTGCAGATCGTGGGGCTGCAACTCGGCGACGCGAATATCGGCGGCGACGTTCGGGACGATTAGCGATAGATCGCGCGTTAGCGCCTGCCGGTAGATTGGATAGGCACTGAGCGGCACGGGCGCATTGGGCGTGATCGGCACCAGCGCCGGGTTCGGGATGATCTGCGCGGTTTGCTCCAGCCGTTCAGACCCGTCGGCCTGGGGGCGCACTGCCCAGAGACTCACTCGGTCTACCTGCAACGTGAGCGCGATGATGCGCAGAATATCCGGCAGGGCGGCGTCGGCATCGGCTAGGCGCACGGCGCGTAAGGTGGCGATTTCCTGCAACGCGGTCGTCTGGCGCATCATGCGGGCACGATTGTCGCGCAACTGGCGCTCGGTTTCCTGGCGCACTTGAATATCGGAAACGAGTTGTTCTTGCGTGCGGCTGAGGTCTTCCATCGCAATCGTCAGCCGGTCGGCATTTTCCTGCGACACCTTCAGCAGTTCTCGATTGCGGCGGCTGGCGATGCGCTGCACTTCGGCCAGCGCCATCATCAGGATCGGCGTGTCGAGAATCGCCGCCAGTCCGTTGGCATGGGTCACGAGAATTGGATCGTAGATCTCCTCCGCGCCGCGTTCCAGCGCGCGTTGGGCCGCGTCTTCGATGGGGGTGGTCGCCGTCAGGGTCAGGGCGGCGGGGGCGATATCCTCGCGCATGACCATGATCGAGCGGCTCAGGTAGACGTCGCGGCCCAGGGTTTCGAGAGATTCTCCAGAAAGCGGCGGCGGGTGATGAGGCCCAGAATTTTCTTCTCGTCCTGAACGATCACGCCGGGCAGATCGGGCGTATTGGCGAAGAGACGGCTCACATCTTGCCCCGTTGCCCGGCGCGACAGATGCGCCGCATGCATCGGCAAATCGCCCAAAGTGAGCGCGAGATCGCCCTGGGCCTGAGTGCGTTCGGCGAATAGCAGGCGCAAACGGTCACGGATGGAGGGGGCGGTTTGCATGGGGGATTAGGCGGCCGGTTTGGCGGAGGTGAAGAGGTGCCGGGGCGTTGCGGGCGGCAACAGGCAGGTGAAGGGGGCCTCTGGCCCGTGCCCTGCCAGCCACGAGCGAACGAAATGGATTTGATAGGCGTCGCTCAACGCCGGCGTATGGCCGGTTTCCGGCACATGCATGGCGGCGACGCCCGGCTTTTCCAGCATCTGCTGAACGGTTTCGAGCAGCAGCGCATCGGACATCAGCCCGTGGATGACCAGCACCGGCATATCGAGCTTCCGCCAATCGTCCCATTGGTCGATGCTGTCGGTGGCGCTGGCGGCATAGGCTTGCAGCGCGCGCGGATCGTGCCGGTAGACGCGCCCACCATGTTCCGCCGACCATTGGGTTTGGAAATAGGTATTGTGCAGCAGCTCGTCTTCCGTCACCGGCCCGTCGTTTTTGGCCGAGGCCCCGAGCCGCCGAAACAGGTCGGACGGGCGTTTGAAGATATAATGATGCGCCACAGCCTGTGCCCGCCGCTGCCGCCGTTCGGCGGGCATATAGGGGCCGATATCGTTCAGCACCAGTTTTTCCACCCGTCCCGGATGCGCCGTGGCGAAGGCCATTGCTGTACTGCCGCCCAGCGACGAGCCGATGATGCTGGCCGTGGGCCGGTCGAGATGGTCGAGCAGTTGCGCGAGGGCCTCGACATTGGCCTCTAGTGTGTAATCGCCTTCCTTCGCCAGCCAGCCGCTCATGCCGCGCCCCGGCCAGTCGAAGCAGATAACATTGAAATCGGCGGAGAGATCGAGGGCGAGATAATCCCAGCGCCGCGCGGTATTGGCGATACCGCCGAGGCAGATCAGCAGCGGCGCGTCCGGGTCGCCCCATTGGATATAGGCGAGCTGCACGCTGGTTTCTTTCCGCTGATGCGCGGGCCAATGCTCTTGCAGCCGCACCGGGTGGCGGTAAGCGAAACTGCGCAGCTCGAACCGGCCGTCGAAGGGCATAAGCGTGCGCTGAACCAATAGCTCATATTCCTCCCAGGTCATCGCATCGCCCCAGGAAAAGAGGGAGGCACCGGGAATGGACGCGAGATCGGCAGACGACATAGAAGCCTCCGGGCTAAACGGATGGGAGCGCAGGCACACGGGTGCCCGCGAAGACGGCGGCAAACCCGGCGGCGGCGATCAGGGTGACGAGGGTGAGCGCTTGCAGCGTTCCGGCATATCCGCCGAGCGGCAGGGCGGCCCC
>NZ_LAJY01000770.1 GCF_000963705.1 Elstera litoralis
GATGATCTCGTCGAAAATAATCTGCTGGCCGATGTGGAAGCATCCGCAGCGGAAGGCAAGTGGAAATCGGTCATTCCGGAAGCGATTCTGAATGCCACCACCCGCCGGGGCAAGATGTATGCCGTGCCGGTGAATATCCACGGGCAGAACTGGGTCTGGTACAATAAGTCCGTTCTGGAGAAAATCGGCGGCACCGAGCCTAAGAACTGGGACGAAGCCATTGTTCTGCTGGAGAAGGTGAAAGCCGCCGGGCTTGTCCCGCTGGCTTTCTCTGGGCAAAAGACCTGGGAGCGCGGCCTGTTCAACGCGGTTCTGCTCGATAAGGGCGGCCCTGCGGTTTGGAACGAGTTTTTCGGTAAACGCAGCGAAGCGGCAGCGCGCAGCCCGCACTTCCGGGCAGCAGCGGAAACCTATGCGAAATTGCGCTCCTACGTCGATCAAGGCGCGCCGGGGCGCAATTGGCAGGACGCGACTACGCTGGTGATCCAGGGTAAGGCCTTTATGCAGCTCATGGGCGATTGGGCGAAGGGTGAATTCGTCGCCGCCAATCAGACCGCCGGGAAAGAATATGGCTGCACTTTGTTCGGCAGCCGGGGCGGTGGTTACGTGATGGGCGGGGACGTTATCGCCTTCCCGAAACCGAAAGACGCGGCCCAGGCGAAAGCCCAGTCGGTTCTGGCCAAAGTGCTGCTGGACCCCGAAACCCAAATCAAGTTTGCCCAGAAGAAGGGCTCGATCCCTGTGCGCCTCGATGTCGACAGCTCGTCGCTCGATATTTGCGCACAACGGGCCATGAAAGTGATCGGCGATAAGGCGCAGCAAGTGCCTGCCGTCGAAATGCTGTCGTCGCCAGCGATGACCGGTGCGTTGGAAGATGTGTATTCCCAGTTCTGGAACACGCCGAATGCCAGCGTCGATCAGTTCATCGAAAAAATCGTGGGCGTGCTGAAGCAAGAGCTTTAGCCCCTTCGGCAGCGCGGCGGCACTTCCGCCGCGCTGCTTTTCCTTTCTAAAATATTGGCCCCTGTCGCTGCGCCACCGCGCAGGCGGGGAAGGGTTGCGCCATGAAACCCAAAAGATCCCGGCTTTCCACCGGGGCGGGGGCGATTTCTGCTCTCATCCCGGCTTTTATGGTGCTGATCGTCGTCTACATCGGGTCGACCGGCTGGACGATTTGGATCAGCTTTACCAACTCCCGCATGCTACCGAACAATAATTTCGTCGGTTTGCGCCAATACGAACAGCTTTTCGGGAATGACCGCTGGCTGACCTCGATCCATAATCTCGTGATTTTCGGCGCGCTGTTTCTCATTCTCGCGCTGGCGCTGGGATTTCTGCTTGCGGTCGCCATCGATCAGCGCGTGCG
>NZ_LAJY01000771.1 GCF_000963705.1 Elstera litoralis
ATGGGGCTTCTCCCGTTCTGGGATCGGAGTCCTGCCTGGACTCCTTGCTAAAAGCCTGTCTTAAAAATTTCATCGAATCATCAAAAATTTATGTGATACCAATATGTTAGCAACCGACTTCCGTGAGTGCTGCTAACGGTGCGCCGAGTACGGCGGGAATGTCGGTGTGCTCCAAAAACTTGCATCGGCGCACTATCGAGCCTCTTGAATCCCGGCATCGTTCGGCTTATCTCTCGTGGCACTCGCTGACGGTGAGTGCTAACAAAGGCTCCCGTCAGTCCCATCATCCGTCCCTTGAAGGAGGAGATCGCATGTCTTTCCGTCCGTTGCATGATCGCGTTCTTGTGCGTCGTATCGAGCAGGAAGCTAAAACCGCCGGGGGGATCATCATCCCCGATACCGCCAAGGAAAAGCCGCAGCAGGGCGAAATCGTCGCCATCGGCTCGGGCACGCGCAACGACAAGGGCGAACTGGTCGCCCTCGACGTTAAGGTCGGCGACCGCGTCCTGTTCGGCAAATGGTCGGGCTCGGAAGTGAAGATCGGCAGCGAAGAGCTGCTGATTATGAAGGAATCCGACATTCTCGGCGTCCTGGCTGCGTAACGCGCCCACCCGCTTCCCCGATTTTTAGGAGAGTAAAATAATGGCTGCTAAAGAAGTAAAATTCTCCACCGATGCGCGCACGAAAATGCTGCGCGGTGTGGATATCCTCGCCGATGCCGTAAAGGTTACGCTGGGTCCGAAGGGCCGCAACGTCGTGATCGAAAAATCCTTCGGTGCTCCGCGCATCACGAAGGATGGCGTGTCGGTCGCAAAAGAAATCGAACTGGCCGATAAGTTCGAAAACAA
>NZ_LAJY01000772.1 GCF_000963705.1 Elstera litoralis
TCCCTGAACCGCTCGTAGACTCCCGCGAAAGTATGCATTATTACGAATTTTGTATTAGGCTTTCTATGAAATATAGTGGGCAAATCTTCAATAAGACAATGCATTTTTCTTTGAGTTAACACTCTTCCTGTTCAAGTGAACTTCGGAAAATAACCCAAAAAAATTATAGCAATCGAGAGCCCCGAACGCTTCCTTTGTTCTACTGCAAAACAATGCCGATAAAACAACAATCACAATCAGAAAAATAGTGAATAATAATAAATTCGAAACTTCCGAAATATCTGGAATGTCGCCAATGAGGTAGATGCCAAAAATTTCCGATAGAGGAATAACAATCAAAAAAAACAATATAACACAAAGAAAAGACATGGAATTTATGCAAATCATTCCATAAATTGTCGATTTAATCCTTTCCTTATCGATTACATTTCTGAAAAAAATCATATTTTTCCTCAAATCAATAAAAAATTACCAGTATTAACTCAAGAAGCATCACGTGTCGCAGTTCAGCTCCCCCCTTTTTTCCGAAGCGTTCGATCATGGCGTCACATAAGACCACTCATCCCACAGCGCACCGTTTGAAACCCCGCCACGATCAACCTGCATCTGAACGGCTTTACTAAATACAGTCTGCGGCCAGGGGCGCATATTGCCATCACCGCTTCCACCTAAATCGGCTAATCTGAAATAGTCAGCAATATCCCGAACAACAGGATCGTACCATGCTATATGATTAATTATAGATAGAAGCAAAGCACCAACGGGTGTTCTGTTTGAATCTGATATTTTTTTC
>NZ_LAJY01000773.1 GCF_000963705.1 Elstera litoralis
AACGGCTCCGCTTGGCAAGAAATCAAGCCCGGCATGATGATCGGCAATCAGGGCAAGGGCGGTGGCCCCGGTGAAAATATGGCCACCGACCGAACCAATCATGTCACCGCCCTGAATTGCCGCAAAGGCGCTTTCTGACCAGTTAAGGCCCGCAATAAGCGTGTCTCGACCGATGTTTCGGCCTGCTTGTCGGGCTGTTGTCAGCGCTCCCAGCGCGATGGGATCGTTCGCGCACCAAATCAATAAATTTTTTGTGGGTTTTGTAGCGATCAAGCAAACCCAAAGCCCGGCGGGCGGCATCGGCTTCGGACCAATCGGTTTCTGTGGTTTGGAGCAGGGTAAAAATTGCTCCGTCCGGTCAAAGACCGCTGCAAGCCGGCGAGGCGATCTGCTCCCGCAGGTGTCGCCGTTAGCCCGCCGAGGCCGATAATGCCCCAGGGCTCGTTCGGCGCGATTGTGGTGGCCGCGTTCATGAGCGACTGCGCAATAAGCTCGCCCGCTTGAATATTATCGGGAATAACTGCCCCGATGTAATTTTGATACGGTTGGCGCGGCGTGCCCAGAGTTGCATCGTCTGGGTCGGACGATACAAGCGGGTTATAGGCAAAAACCACCTTCAAGCCCTTCTTAAGCGCTTCGCTCGCCAACGGATACCCAGTTTTCTGCTCATTCACGAGAATAATATAGCTGCCTTCCGGTGCGGAATTTATGGCGTTCTTGCCAAGTTCTTTGGTTTTTAATCTATTTCGATTGCCGTAAATTACGGTGAGTTGAATGCCGAGTAATTTTGAGGCGATCAACATTGTTGT
>NZ_LAJY01000774.1 GCF_000963705.1 Elstera litoralis
CTCAGCTTCTCACCGTGTGTTTCCTGATCGAAAGGATATTGAGATACCTTTAAATATAAAAGAAGCCATTGAGCGGCAGTTTGCAAATTTTCTTCTTTTCTATGATGAAAACGATAAATTCCTCGTGGCACTCAAAGCGGGGTATCGTGTTTGGCCGCCGAATGATGTTCATAAACTCGGAAACTGTACCGATTTGTTGATTGCAAAACGTCTCCCGGCCAGTTCCCTCTTAGACTAAGGCCGCGGCCTCTCGGCGGAATTCGCTGGAAATGCTTTATTATTTATTTTAAGTGCATATAATGAACTGGTCAAAATTTGAATCTGAGTAGAAAATTATTGTCTAGTAAAAAATGAGGGGCGTTAAAATGTCAAATTTTCGACAGGCTCGGTCAAATTTATATAAGGTGAGTTTCAAGATAATTGAACGATTTATAATTTTTTCCGGAATTATATTTATTTTATACTGTGCAATAATTGGAATAATTTTTGCTGCTATCATTTATAGAGAACCAGAGTTAATGGATCGCCCACCGGCTCACGAGCCAAAAATACGACAAAGTCCGATACTCTTTGCCGACTACTTGGAAGGTGTTTCGGGCGATGCTCCCGCCCTTTCGTATGAGGGCCGCACTATCAAAACTCTTTGTATTGCAACAACCTATCAATATCCTGATCGTAAAGGGCTGCGATATTCGCAGTATATTCAGGGATGG
>NZ_LAJY01000775.1 GCF_000963705.1 Elstera litoralis
ATCCCGGCATCGCCGACCATCGAGCGGCCCGGCTCGATGATGATTTCCGGAATGGCATTGCCGAAATGCTTGCGCATCGCCTGCATCACGCCTTCGGCATAGGCTTCCACCGGGCGGATGTTCGCACGGTACTTCGCCGGGAAACCGCCACCGAGAACGAGCCGATGTTGACAATGGCGCGGGAGTTGGGTTTTCACTTGGAAGTGAGTGCGGATGATACCGGCGTGATGGAAGCCGTACTCGCCCTGAATCCCCTGCCTATGGGAGAAGGATGAGAGCATATTTTCAATAACACACTCTCTCTTGCCTAGCAGGGGGGAGTGGGTGTAAAAAAGCCTTTCAAAGTAAGGAGAGCATTATGAGCAAGTATTACACGATCGCCTACAATGGTTCCGAGATAGAATTTACCGATGAAGAATTCTCAAAAATCGAAAATAATAATTATTTAGATATATGGTCTATTTTTCATAAGAAATGCCAGGATATTTTTCAAAAAGAGAATCCAAATTATAATTTTTTGGTCAAATGATCTCAAAAAGAATGGCATTATACATATCAAAGGAAATTTAAATAAGACCGAAATAGAGTCTTTAAAGAAGGAATGGGAGGAAAATTTCCAACCAATTCGAATTGAAAAAAATCAGAAATTCTGTAAAGTCGTAGATAAGGAAACTAAAGATGCATATTCCGTTGTAAACCATTCTGTGCCTGAGACCTCTTTTGGTTTAGTTAATCGAATTATTGCGAGTGTTATGAATGAGCATACAACAGAGATAATTCGCGATTATTTTGAGGCGCATTTTTCGATTAGCTGTGCGATCTTCTCGGAAGCTTTTCCGGATGCCGATCCGATTACGTCTTTTCGCTGGCACAAGGATTATGGTCCAAGTTGCCAGACGCATATAATGGTTTATCTCGATGA
>NZ_LAJY01000776.1 GCF_000963705.1 Elstera litoralis
GTGTCGGGGATACCGAAACTGCTATTAGGTTTCAAAGGCTCATTATCAGGTTTGAAAACTGTTTTTAACTCAGTGTAGTTCAGATGAAATAAGCAATAATCCTCAGTTTCGGACCAGCTATATTGCCAAACGGCCATAATTGCGGCGCGGCCCCATGTTACCCGTTTCGGGGCATCGCTCCAGCCTTTCAAATAAAATCCGAGTGAGGCATTCGAGGAGGAGGTGTCGAATTCACCGCGATTGGGGATTCGTGGAATTTGTTTCGGCGGCGCTTTGAAGTTCTCGCGGTCATGCTCTTCGCAGGCGGTTTGAGGGGGCGGGGGAGGCGATACCGGCGTTGGTGCCGGGCCACTTTGGCAGCCCATCAACCCGAGACAGAGTATAAAGGCGGTAATCCGGATCATAGCGGGGGCCTTATTGGGGAACCGGCATGGTGCCGATGTCGAGCGGGGGATCGGAGGGGCCGAGCAAATGCGTGATGTGCGTTAGTATCGTTTCAAGAGCATCTGGGGGCATTGGGCGATTTTTTGATGTACATAAAGAGCCATTTATACTGCTTAAGGATGTTGTGCTGTGCTTTTCCTCCCAGAACGTTTGAAATATAGTGCAGTAATTATTCTTATTATCTCGAAAATAGATTAATGATATTGTTTCATAGTCTTTGTTTAGAATGGATAAAAGTTTCTTATTTTTAATTATGGTGACATAGTCTTTGAAATTATTTTTGGCAATTTCTTCGATTGGGTAATTTATAATTTTTCCTATTTTTAATTTTGAAAA
>NZ_LAJY01000777.1 GCF_000963705.1 Elstera litoralis
TCACTGCTCCAACAAGCATGATCGGCCAACAGGTCATCGCAAATCTCCTGACCAGCGGCCAACTTATTCGCGTGGTCGCGCGCGACCCTTCCCGTATTCCTGCACCGATACGCGCTTGTGTCGAAATCGTGCAAGGATCGCACAGCGATATTGACGTTGTGAATCGAGCGTTTACTGGGGCCGAGGCTGTGTTTTGGTTAGTCCCTCCTGATCCCCAAGCCGCTAGCGTTGAAGCCGCTTATTCGGGCTTCACGCGACCGGCGTGTGAGGCCTTTAGGAGGCAAGGCGTTAGGCGCGTGGTCGGCGTCTCGGCTCTTGGTCGAGGAAGCCATTGGCCGGGAGCGCTGGTTATGTTACGGCGTCTCTAGCTATGGATGATCTAATCGCTAGTACGGGCGTGAGTTACCGAGCACTAACACTGCCTTCATTCATGGACAATATCCTTCGTCAGATAGAGTTTATTAAGCACAAGGGCGTATTCTTCTCACCAACCCCCGAAGACCTCAAAGCCCCAACCTGTGCGACCCGCGACATTGCAACCGTGGCCGCAAACTTGCTACTCGATTCTTCGTGGCGCGGGCAGGGTGAAGTTCCAATACTTGGGCCTGAAGATTTATCTTTTAGCGACATGGCACATATCATGTCGGACGTTTTTGGGGAAGCCCGTGCGCTTCCAACAAGTCCCTTTCGATGCCTTCAAAACCACGCTGGCGGGATATGGCATGTCCGAAGCCATGACGCAGGGTGTGGTCGATATGATGGTGGCGAAGAGCGAGGGGCTTGATAACTCCCAACCACGCACAGCACAGGCCACAAGCGTTACCAGCTTTCGGCAGTGGTGCATGGATGTATTGAGGCCGATACTCCAAAATTAGAGGCATTTCGG
>NZ_LAJY01000778.1 GCF_000963705.1 Elstera litoralis
TATCGATACCTGCTGAAGCAGCTGAAGGGTATTGTCACCTCGGCGAAGTCGGCGACCTCGCTGGATCGTGGCGATCTGCAAGTGCAGTACTCAACGGTTAAGGCGCAGATCGATCAACTCGCTGCTGATTCGACCTACCAGGGCCTGAATCTCGTCAATAACTCGACTGCCCGTCAGACCACTCAGTTCTCTGAGCGTTCCTCGAGCAAGCTCGATGTTACCGCGCGTCGTCTGACGACCTATAATGCGTTGACTTCTCAGGGCGCCTCGGCTGCTAACACTGGTTCAGTGGCGGCGCCGTGTTCTCCAACAACGCAGCGGGTGCGGTTGGTCTCTACTATGCGGTCGGCGTTAACTCGACCACGGGCGTTTCGACGGAAGCGAAGCTCGTTCGTTACAACTCGGGTGCAACCACGATCGATGCAACCGGTACCTCGACGACTTACTTGGGCTCGGTCGGCGCGCGTTCGTTCAACTACACCAACTTCGCGACCGCCTCGGGTTTGAACGTTTTTTGCTGGCTCGCAGATCATGATCTTCGTCGACTCGCAGTTGACGGGTTCGAATGCGATCTCGACGGTTACCACTGGGACCCTGTGGTCGGCAGCGGCGTTTGACGTTAACCAGACGATCAATGCCAACGATCAGTTCACGCAGGCTCTCGATTTCTTGATGTCGGGCTTGGATAACGCCATTTCGCAGAATAATTCGGCTGCGAAGTCGCTCGGTACCAACGTCGCGATCCTCAGCACCCGCCTGTCGTTCACGAAGGAATATGTGGACATTCAGAAGGAAGGTTCGGGCAAGTTGACGTTGGCCGATAC
>NZ_LAJY01000779.1 GCF_000963705.1 Elstera litoralis
ATCGACGACGAAATTCCGTTCTAAGGTCGGTTGAGCGTGGCGGCGGCGGATCTGGGGCTCACCCATGTGGCGTTTGCAGTGCGGAACCTTCCGGCCAGTCTCGATTTTTATCGAACCTATGCCGGCATGAAAGTGGTGCATCACCGCACCGATGCGAGAGTGGCCGCGCTGTCGCCTGGCTCTCCGATTTGACGCGGCCGTTCGTGATCGTGCTGGTGGAGTCGCCTAATACGCGGGACACGCCGCTGGGGCCGTTCGGGCACCTCGGCGTCGCCTGCCCGTCGCGGGCGGAGGTGGATCGTCTGGCGGGGATGGCCGAGGCGGCGGGGTGCCTGCGCCGTGCGCCAAAAGACTCCGGTCCGCCGGTCGGCTATTGGGCGATGCTGGCCGATCCCGATGGCAATACCTTGGAACTCGCCCACGGCCAGCATGTCGCGTTTACGGTGGAGGAGGCGGAGCGGTTCGCATGATGCTTCCTTCTGAGCGTCCTCGGGTTCTCTATCTCGACGGTCTGCGCGGCGTTGCCATTCTATTAGTCGTCTTTTTTCACAGCTACAGCCGCTGGCCGAGGCTTCACCCCTTTGGGGACCGCTTCATGACGGCCCCGATCCTCAGCGATGGTTGGATAGGGGTTCAGCTCTTCTTTATGATCTCCGGCTTTGTGATCGCTTTGTCGTTGCGCGGCAGCCAGGACTTCCGGGGATTTATCTTTCGGCGCTGGTTGCGGTTGTTTCCGGCAATGCTGATCCTGTCGTTCGTGAATTATGGCGGGAGTTTTCTCTTCCCCCATCGGCCGCTGGGCTTACCGAGCCTCCGCGATCTTTTGCCGGGGCTTACGTTTTTGGAACCAGAGTTCTGGGCGTTGCTGATCGGCAAACCAAGACCGATCTTGGAGCTGAGTTTCTGGACGTTATA